>CAVHUZ010000158.1:0-2073 GCA_963639545.1 Bacteroidaceae bacterium | reverse complement strand
CTACCATTTATGGCATCTCTCCTGATTATATGGAGATACGTCAACAGAAAATTGCAGATGGTGAAATGTTTACCGATGACGACATAAAGTCGAGTGCCAAAGTCTGTGTTATAGGTAAGACCGTAGCCGACAATCTCTTTACTAATGGCGAAGATCCTATTGGAAAAGTTATTCGGTACAACAAAATTCCATTCCGCATTGTGGGTGTGCTTGAATCGAAAGGTTACAACTCATTTGGAATGGACCAAGATGATGTGGTTTTTGCGCCCTATACAACGGTGATGAAGCGCATTTTATCGGTAACTTATTTGCAGGGTATTAATGCTTCTGCCATTACAGAAGATATGACTGATTTGGCTATTGAAGACGTTACGACCATTTTGCGCGAAAGTCATAAGTTGAAAGGGGCGGATGAGGATAACTTCACAATTCGTTCTCAACAAGAAATGGCAGAAATGATGAATTCAACCTCGGATACGATGACCATTTTGTTATTGGTTGTGGCTTGTATTTCGCTTGTTGTGGGTGGTATTGGTATTATGAATATTATGTATGTGAGTGTTACGGAACGCACGAAGGAGATTGGTTTACGTATGTCTGTAGGTGCTCGCGGCATCGATATTTTGAGTCAGTTTTTGATAGAGTCTATATTGCTTAGTGTGACGGGCGGATTAATAGGTGTGCTATGTGGTATTGGCGCAGCTGTAGGAATTAATGTGTTTGCTCATTGGCCCATTCAAATTCAACCATGGAGCGTGCTACTTAGTTTTGCCGTCTGTTCGGCCACGGGCATCTTCTTCGGATGGTATCCAGCAAAGAAGGCTGCTAGCTTAGATCCTATTGAAGCTATACGATATGAATAAGTTTTTGCATCGTTCGCATTAACATGTTTCTATAACAAGCTAATGCGTGCGATGCATTCTTATTCAATGTGGATAAAAATTAATTGGCAGACAAGTAATTTCTCTTTAATCTTAACAACCCAATTTTATGAGTTTGCAACAAAAAAGACTTCGCCTGGAATTTTTTATTGAAGTGGCGGTGCATGTGCTAACGTGGTGCTATATTTTTCTTTCTCCTTTGTTTTTTAAACGCAGAGATGAGACCATTAATTGGGGGCATTACTTTCATGGGAGCATTCTTCCCGTTGTGACTTGCGTGTCTTTTTACTTGAACTATTTTTTGCTCATTCCTCAGTTCTTGTTGAACAAACACAAGCTAAAATGGTTTTTCGTCTTCAACATCTGTTTGTTTGTTGTTTATCAATTGATTGTGGAATTGCAAGGAATGGTGTCGCCTCTTCCTTTGCTCAATAAAGACGCAAGAATGGAGATGCAGCATTTCCCTCCGAGGTATTTATTTGTTATTAGGGGATTCTTGTTCTATGTATTTGCTGTTGGAGCTTCGGTGGCCATTAAGTTGAGCATGAGTTGGAAAAAGAGCGAACAAGCACGTGCAGAAGCTGAACTTGGGCGTTCGCAGGCGGAACTGAAGAATTTGAAGAATCAAATAAATCCTCACTTTTTGCTCAATACGCTTAATAATATTTACGCTTTGACCGCATTCGACCAAGAGAAAGCACAACACGCTATTCATGAGTTGAGCCGCTTGTTGCGTTATATGCTATATGAAAATCAAACTGATCGCGTGAGCCTGGCAAAAGAGGCTGATTTCTTATATTCTTATGTAGCTTTAATGCGTTTGCGTTTGTATGATGATGTAGACGTGCAAGTGAATTTTGACTTTCCGAAGAACGAGAATATTTTAATTGCTCCTTTAATCTTTATCTCTCTTGTTGAGAATGCTTTCAAGCATGGTGTAAGTAGCAATGGTAAAAGTTTTATTCATATTAATTTGACAGCTGACACTCATCATCTGCATTTTTGTTGTGAAAATAGTAATACACCCAAGAATGAAACTGACAAGGCTCCTGGTGGAATTGGCTTGAAACAAGTAGCAAGCCGTTTAGAATATGCTTATCCTAAGTGTTATCGATGGGTGTCGGGGGTGTATGATGAGGGACGCACCTATCGTTCGGTTATCGATATTTACGATAAAGCCATAGAGTAATCT
>CAVHUZ010000157.1:0-2167 GCA_963639545.1 Bacteroidaceae bacterium | reverse complement strand
AGGACCTGGCCAACCTCGCTTACATCGTCACCGACGACAATAACGACGTGACGGGCAAGTACTTTAAGATGACCCAAGACATTTACCTCAACGACTTCACCATAGATGCCGATGGCAATATCACCGCCAATGGTGACCTGAAGAAGTGGACACCCATTGGCGAATATGGTAAGGTTTGGGATGACGACTTCCAAGGCATCTTCGATGGCGGTGGCCATACCATCTACGGACTATACATAAACACAACCGATCGTTCATACGTTGGGTTGTTCGGATCCGCTGAGGACGCTATCATCAAGAACCTCACCATCAAGAACGCTTTTATCCAAGCAGAAGTTAGCAAGAGTGTACTCGCGAGTGGCACATTGATAGGAGAATGTAGAAATTCTACAATCTCTAACGTACACATAGAGGGGTGCTACACGCAGATTGTTAATCCCAATCGGCGACAAATACGTCATGGGGGTATGATTGGACGTGCCAAAGACGACATAACGATCTACGACTGCACCTTTGACGGAACTATCCAAACCACTAGCAATTACATGGGATCAATTGGTGGATTAATCGGAGCTATAGTAAACTCTGGGTACGAATACGCCACTCTTCGTATGACACGTTGCCAAACCAAAGGCGAAATAAAGGTTATGATTAAGCAGTGTAACATTAGCATTGTAGAGGTAGGAGGATTTGTTGGCGGAGTACAAACTCGTTACAATGATATCTATATCAACGAAGGGGTAAACAGAGTCAACATAACAATGGATAGTGAAGATGAAAATGAAAAATATTCTTATGCATCCAACTTTGTCTATTATTTTACCAAATTAACTAGGTCTGTCAACCTTGGGCATATCACCTATGTTCCTAATAAGATAAAGAAACTACACATGGGCTTTGTTATTGAAGATGCCAAATGCGTTGATTGTGCCAACTACGGTCACTACATATTGCCAAAAGATTACAACGGCATACAGCTCTCCATCAACCCAGGAAAGAACCAGGTCTACCACGGCAGTGATGGACAGAACCTCATCGTCTGGCAAGAAGCCAAACCTACAAACCTCGGCGCCAATGATACCTACGACAGCAATGGCACCGAACTGAGTCTAGACTCGCTGAACAACAACACGGCTCTCGTGAAAAAGCTCAATGAGGAAGTGGGCGGAAACGTTTGGGGCTTCCGCGATATCACCGAAAACGGCAAGACCTACTCCGTGCCTTTCCCCGTAGCATGCGGCGGCATACCTACCAACCTATATAAGAACGAACAAGGACAGTATCTGATCAGCTCCGAAGCCGATCTGCGCATGCTGCAAAACATCGTCAGCAATGGTGGCAACACCGACGGCTCGTTCGTCCTCACCCAAGACATCGATATGTCAGCTAGCGCACCACTCACCCAGATAGGCGACGATGAACATCCGTTCACCGGCACATTCGATGGCAACGGCCACGTCATCTCCGGTCTGACCATCAAGGGCCACGCCCTGTTTGGCAGCCTATCGGGAACGGTGAAGAACCTTGGCTTGGTGAACATGAAGTTTGTGGGTAGTGACGGTTATGGTCACTGTGCACCGTTTGCCTACAAAGCGGGCGTAGCGGCTGACGCCTCTATCCTCAACTGCTATGCCGGTGGCACCATCACACAAGCCGATAGCACCAACGCCAATACCTTCCTTGCCGGTCTGCTCTATGAGGCAACAGGGAACAAGGTCAGCATCAAGAACAGCTACTTCCGCGGCATCATGGCCAACGCCACCAGCGTCAGCAACCAAAAGCATGCCTACTACGGCATCGTGTGTCGCAACCAAATAAAGTACGACTTTACCATGGCCGACTGTTATGCCCAGTTTGACTTTGATGACGAGGATGCCGCTGGTTATGGTACGATGCCCACCACCTACGTGGCTACCTTGAACAACTGCCACTACCTCTGCCCGAAGTTCTCCGACCTCAATGGAAAGCTGAAGACCAACGCTGAGCTAGCCGCTTGCTTTGCCGGCAAGGAGGGATGGCTCACTGGCGCCTACCGCCCCGTGCTGGAGAGCGTGCGCCACTATACGCTCACCACATACGATGGGCAGACCGTATATACCGACGCCATACCGCTGGACGACGATAGCTGCCGCAACGAGATCTTCTGCCATCAGCTCACCAGCGAGAC
>CAVHUZ010000156.1:0-2200 GCA_963639545.1 Bacteroidaceae bacterium | reverse complement strand
AGAATAGGAAACGTCGCAATACCATCTTGTAGGTCATAAAGAGCGGGGTAGGGCCGTTTCACAACGCTTGTACTTTCTTCATCATAATCGACCTGATTGATTTGCTGAATAAATCCTACGAGCTTATTGATAGTATCTAGAGATCGTCGAAAATCGAATAATTCATCCGTTTCAAAATGTGTATTCTCTAAACGGATGCGTTTTAAGGTCATCCTAACGTCAAAGAAAAAAGCTAACGGAATGTCTTGGTATGTCTCTTTTACATTCCTGAACTCTCGCGTTTGTTGCAAACTAAGAGCCACCTCGTCTAGTTTCTTAGAAAACGACATGCTTTGCACCAAGTCTTTGCCCAAATCAGAGAGGCAATAACCCTTAAGCATGTTTCTAATTTTGTCTATTCCTATTTTCTTTTCAAAGTTGTTAGGATATATCATATTTGTATCACTCTGTCTTATTTCTATGAGAAGTAAAGTATGACCTCTAGTAAATGAATACGCAAAGTTACATATTTTTTACATAAAAAGTGGAAAGAAAGGTGTGCTTTCTTTCCACTTCTAGTATTGCTTTAAGAGCGAATAAACGCTTATTATGAATCGTGCTTTAGATGCTTACGCCGCTGTTACTCGTTCTAGCCATTTCACCATGCCAAACATCACTGCCATTGAGATAAAGCAAACGATAGCGAAAACAAGCCAACATTGCCATAGAGGCCATTTGTTATACATCAATGGGCCAACCCAAAGTAAGCAGTTACCTACAGCAGTTGCGCCTAACCACAAACCTTGGCACAAACCTTGAAGGTGTTTTGGTGCAACTTTTGAAACGAAACTTAGTCCTAGAGGTGAGATAAAAAGTTCTGCTACCGTGAGGAAGAAATAAGTAACAATCAATACCCAAGGTCCTGCTTTCATCGCATTGCGAGCACTAGGATCCAAAGAGGTAAACTGCTCTGCTGAGGGGTAATTGTTGGTGATAGATATCGCCATCAAGAACAGATAAGCGCATCCTGCGATTGCCATACCGATAGCAATCTTGCGAGGTGTAGTGATGGGCTTGCCCTTTTTAGTATAACATGCAAAAATAAACATGATAATAGGAGTCAGGAAGATGACAAAGAATGGATTCACAGCTTGCCAAATTTCTGGCGCAATCAAATCAGTTTGTACGAAGTCACGTGCAAAGAAACTTAGACTCTGACCATTCTGATGGAATGAGAACCAAAAGAACACGCTGATACCCAATACGGCAAACAAGGCATACATACGTTGCTTGATTTCCTTAGCCATCGTGATTTTCTCTTCTTCTGTATATTGTTCTACTACCACAGCTTCTTTCTTTCCTGGCATTGGGAATAGATGCTTAGAGCGGAAAAAGATTACTAACGAGACAAGCATCATTACCACTGAAGCTATGAAACTATAGTGAATACCCGTATTGAAAACATCTAGGTAGTGAGGACAGAACGTTGCTAAGTCGGCTGCGTTGCCACCTGCTTCTGTGCATAGATGAGTAAGACTGCTCAAGTCCTTGTCAGAGATAGTATGATTGATATATTCGTGACAAAGTTTTGGCAAGTCAGCATTATATACCAAGTTGTTAGACTTTAGCCACCATCCACGCAGAAGGGGTGCAATGAATGGAGCAAGAAGGGCACCAACATTGATAAACACATAGAAAATCTGGAAACCGGCATCACGTTGACCTTGTGCCCATTTAAGTTTCTCTTCACCTTCTTTAGCTGCTTCAGCTTCAAAGTCGTCATACATCTGACCCACAATAGCCTGTAGGTTACCTTTGAACAAACCATTACCGCAAGAGATCAATACCAAGGCAAAGATTGTAAACGCCAAAAGATAACTGTTATTTTGCGGTGTAGCTAGTATAGGCACAGATAAGCATAGATAACCTAACGCCATCACTACCAAACCACTTTCGATGGTGCGCTGATAGTTTTGTGTACGATCGGCTATGATACCGCCAACTAGACTCAATACGTAGATAGCCGCTAGAAACAAAGAGGCTATCAATCCACTTGTCTCATCGCTTAATCCAAATTTACTACAAAGGAAAAGCACTAAAACGGCATTCATGATGTAGTAGCCAAAGCGCTCGCCCATGTTACTAAGTGCTGCAAGTAGCAGTCCCTTGGGATGACTTTTAAACATAATATTATTTTTGAAGTTAATGGTCTGACCTTTAC
>CAVHUZ010000155.1:0-2228 GCA_963639545.1 Bacteroidaceae bacterium | reverse complement strand
GGATGTTCCAGAGTTTATAGCTCAGCAAATCGCTATGCAAAACAAAGCGGATTCTACAGAAAACGAAGAACCGAGTAGCAATTTATTAGAACAATTACAAGCCAAATGCAATAAGCAAGCTGAGCAACAAGAGAGCCCATATGAAGAGAGTAATGGGATTGGTATATGGGATGGCGATCCTGGAGATGGCACCGATTTTATCGTTATCAACGACATTCCTATTGAGGACCAAGGAGCTATGCCTACATTTGACATGCTTGATCGTCCAACATTCCATCCGCAACCAGCAAATATCTCTATTCCCAGCCCTGTAAGCAATAAAGAGGAAACTCTATTCGATTTTTCAGATGTCGTTACGGCAAATGGAGTACTTGAGATTATGTCTGACGGATATGGTTTCTTGCGATCATCTGACTACAATTACCTATCTTCTCCTGACGATGTATATGTTTCAGTTAATCAAATCAAACATTACGGATTAAAAACGGGCGATGTTGTAGAATGTCACGTTAGGCCGCCAAGAGAAGGTGAGAAATATTTTCCCCTAACAAGCATTGACAAAATCAATGGACGTCAACCCAACGAAGTTCGAGACCGTATACCCTTTGAGCACCTTACGCCTTTATTTCCCGAAGAGAAATACTGTCTTTGTGGAGAGCCCCGCACCACCAATCTTAGCACTCGTATCGTAGACTTATTTGCTCCTATAGGAAAGGGACAACGTGCACTTATCGTAGCACAGCCCAAGACTGGTAAGACTATCTTAATGAAAGATATTGCCAATGCTATAGCTGCAAATCATCCAGAAGCCTACCTTATGATGCTACTGATTGACGAACGCCCTGAAGAAGTAACCGATATGGCGCGAACAGTTAACGCAGAAGTCATTGCTTCGACGTTTGACGAACCCGCAGAGCGCCATGTAAAGATTGCAGGTATTGTCTTGGAGAAAGCGAAGCGCTTGGTTGAATGTGGTCATGATGTGGTAATCTTCCTTGACTCAATAACGCGTTTGGCTCGTGCTTACAACACTGTAGCCCCAGCAAGTGGTAAAGTGCTGACAGGTGGTGTTGATGCTAATGCTTTACAAAAGCCTAAACGCTTCTTTGGCGCAGCACGTAATATTGAAGGCGGAGGATCACTCACAATTATTGCAACAGCATTGATTGATACTGGTAGCAAGATGGATGAGGTTATTTTTGAAGAGTTTAAAGGTACCGGTAATATGGAGCTACAGTTAGACCGTTCTCTTAGTAACAAACGTATATTCCCTGCTGTTAACTTGGTGGCTTCTAGCACACGTCGCGACGACCTCTTACAGGACAAGACAACGCTTGATCGTATGTGGATTATGCGCAAGTTTATATCTGACATGAACTCCATTGAAGCTATGAATACGATTCATGATCGCATGGAACGAACCCGTGATAACGAAGAGTTCTTGCTTGCAATGAATGGAATGTAGAACATACGGAAATAATAAAACATAAAAAACGAGTCTGAAATCTCACATGGATGAGTTTTCAGACTCGTTTTTTGTTTATAGGATCGCATTTAGAATTACAATCCTAATGACTTAAGTCCTTTATTTACTGCCTCATTAGCTTTTTCAGAGACCTTTTCTTTTACCGCTTTCTTTGCGGTTTCTGGTGCATTGTCGTATACTTCTTTTGCTTTCTTTGCAGTTTCTACTGCTTTGCCAACATTAGATTCAGAAACCTTGCTCTTTACAGCTTCTTTTGCCGTATTCACAGCGGAGCTACTCAAATCTTTAGCATCAGAAGACACTTGACTACTCAATTCGTTTACAATGTCTTTTGCATTTAGGTTAGTTACATTAGAAATTGCTGTTGCTACGCTTGATGACAAGGCTGCGTCACCTACACTTTTAGCTTTTTCTTTCAATGTAGAAGCATTTTTCTTGACCCACTCTTGAACTAGAGTAACATACTCAGAAGCCTTTTCTGGGTCTGTCTTTGCCAATTCTGCTGCTTTTGCCTTTGCCTGTTCCAACAATGAAGCTACACCTTTTGCATCACCAGAAGACAATTTTTCGTCAAGAGAAGATGCCAATTCAGTAGCATCTTCTGGCAAAGCGGATTCTTCTGCAGTGGCATCAGCACCTTCGGTAAGAGTAGTATCAGCTGAAGCAGTATCGACAGTAGTATTTAAGCTATCAGCGTCGGCACTTGGTGTAGATTTTCCACCACAACTAGCAAGTGTTAGTG
>CAVHUZ010000154.1:0-2400 GCA_963639545.1 Bacteroidaceae bacterium | reverse complement strand
ACCATCGTCAGTGAAGACCATCGGTGCGGCAGCGTTCTCAGGTTGTAAGTCGCTCCGTTCTATAACGATTGAAGGCAATGCGCAATTGGGGACTTTTGCCTTCGCTAACCTTAAAAACCTACGTATGGTAAAGGTCAATGCCCAAGTGCCACCTTCTGCTTCTGCCTCTGCGTTCTATGGTGTTGACCATAACGTAGTAAAACTCATTGTTCCTAAAGGTGCGGAGAAAGCTTATCGTAAGGCTGAGGGGTGGAATCGGTTCTTTGCAGAGCCGCAAACGGGCAATGAATGTTGTGATCCATTGTCTTGCCTCATTCCGATACCAGCAATGCTTCATGTGGAAGACCAGTCAGAGCCGTTATGTGTCAATGTTGAATGGGAGATTCTCTGTGATAAAGCTTGTGGTAGCGATATTCGTCAACATGCCCAACGCATACTAGATGAGCGATTGGGTAGCAATGATACTTCGAATGAAGAAAGACAAAACTCCGCAACACTTCTTCTTGGTATTGACCCAAATATAGATGATGAGGAAGGATATACGCTTACCATTACAAGCGATATGGTAAGCATTAAAGGGCGAACCACGGCGGGCGTGTTCTATGGTTTGATGACCTTTGATCAGCTATTGCGCGGTAGTGCCACTTACGCTCATGTGGCTACGTTGCCTCAACTATCCATAACGGATAAGCCGCGGACGCATCTTCGTGAACTTATGGTTGACCCTGCGCGTACTTTCATTCCTTATAACGATCTGAAGGCTTTGATTCCAGAAATGGCTAGATACAAACTCAATGCCTTGCATCTACACCTTGTCGATGATCAGGCTTGGCGTATTGAGATTAAGACATATCCGCAACTCACGGCTGAAGCCTCATCGCGTTGGGGACAAGATGATATGCTCATGCCGATTAAAGGCTATTATACACAAGAGCAGATGCGTGATCTTGTCGCGTTTGCTGCTAAGTATCATGTGCAGATTATACCCGAAATAGAAATGCCAGGACACGAAGTGGCAGCTATCAGTGTGTTCCCTCGGTTAACGTGCCATCAGCTACAAGTCCCTCTGCGTACCACCTGTGGTGTCTCTAATCAGTTGCTCTGCCCTAGTAGCGAGTTTACCTATGAGTTTCTTGGTAACGTGTTTCGAGAACTAGCGGATGTTTTCCCCTCGCCATATATCCATCTCGGAGGCGATGAGGCAGGCAATCCTCCTCTCGATTGTTGGACCGATTGTCCGAAGTGTCAGGCTTTGAAGCGTCAACTAGGTGTTACCACTACGGATCGGTCAGAGAATTGGCGACTCCAAGGTTATCTCTTTGATCGTATGATAGATACGCTTCGTACAAAGTATGGTAAGACACCGATGTTTTGGTACGAATCTGATTTTAAGAAGATCCAACCAGGATGTATCACCTTTGCATGGCGTACGGGACAGACACAGGAAGCGCTTGATGCTGCCGTAGCTAATAATGCACGCATTATGCTCTGTCCAGGAGATCATTGCTACTTTGATTATCCGATGGCTGATGGTGATATGCCCGAGGTCAATTGGGGTATGCCTGCCACAACGCTTCGGCAGACCTATGCTCTTGATCCTGCATGGGGAATGGGTGAAGCGTTTGAGAAGAATAATCTGATAGGTGTGGCTGGAACGCTGTGGAGTGAATGTATCAACACGCCCGAACGTATATCCTATCAAGCTTATCCGCGTTCCATCGCTCTTTCTGAAGTGGGGTGGAGTATGGCTGCGAATAGATCCTGGGAAAGTTTCCTCCTTCGTCTTCGTCCAGCTCTTGAAGACATGATGAAGCGGGGCATCCCATTCTCCATGAGATTGGAAGAGTGATAAGACAATGTAACCGCAAGTATACAAGCGATGTAATCCGCTTACAAGCTGTGATGAAGCTGTGTTAAGTGACTTGGGCGTGTGGAGTCTGATGAACGAAAATAAATAGATGAGGATTAGTGGACTTTTGATATTTTTTGCTAAATTTGTCGCTAAAAGCAAACGCCTTGCGTGACATACCAAATATTTACAGAAAAGGAGATAAGCTATGCAGCGATATTATGACAAGTATATAAGATTTGATTGGGCGATGAAACGCCTGCTCCGCAACAAGACCAACCATGCCGTGTTGGAAGGCTTGTTGTATTCATTGATAGGTAAGAAGATGACCATCAAGCACTTCTTGGAGAGCGAAGGCAATCAAGAGGAAATGCTTGACAAGTATAATCGTGTGGATATGCTGGCCGAGGACGAGGATGGCGAACTGATTATCATTGAGATACAGAATAGCCATGAGATCACTTACTTCCATCGTATGCTTTACGGCGTGTCCAAGGCTATCACCGAATATATAGACAAAGGCGACTCTTACGACAAGGTGCGGAAGGTAT
>CAVHUZ010000153.1:0-2429 GCA_963639545.1 Bacteroidaceae bacterium | reverse complement strand
TAAGGCGGGTTCTATAAATTACCTTTGATGGATTTTTGAATTTTAGCCGAGCAGATTTTACTTGCTTTGGATAAGATAGGCTGCCCCTCAGCAATTGAAGCAAGCTTCATTGCGTTCGGTTTGCACTATCTTTCTGAAGGAGCATAGCGGGCTATGCGACTAAAGAAGAAAGTGAAAGATGCCGGATAAAAACAAAAAGACACAAAGAGAAGCCTGTCTGAAATACAAATTTAATTGTGCGTGGAATTTATAGAACACGCCTATAAAGATGAAACGACTGATAGCAGTGATTATGCTGTTGTGTGTGATAAGTTTGCTAACAGTGAATGCAACAGATCATAACCACATCAATGTAGTGATATTGGGCGACTCCAATACGTCCATCGGAGGCGACTCTTGCAACAAGGTGATAGGATGGAGCAAATGGTTTAAGGATGCCTTTGCACCTGCGTCATGCCGTAGCTATGCGCGAAGCGGTGCCACCTGGACCAATACGGTGCGCACCTGTCGCAATGAAGCAGAATACAGCGAGCTGCTAGGTGATAACAACGTGGTGTACAATCAGGCTTGCCGGCTCATTACCTCCTACAAAGCGGGCAGCCAAGTGAAGCCCCAACTCATCCTCATCGCCGCTGGAACCAACGATGCATGGTTTGGCAAGCAACGCCCGCAGCGCTACGCCAAGACTGCAGAGGAGGCGTTTGCTGATGCTACGGAGATGATTACGCAGAAGCCTGTGAAAGAGATCACGACCTTGGCAGAGTCGGTAAGGTATGTGTGCGAGATGCTGATGAGTGCTTTTCCCGATGCGCAGATTGTGCTCTTGACTCCAATGCAGTGTACCGCAGCGCCAGCAGAAGATATCCGTAAGGTGGGCGACATCATTGAGCAGTGTGGTCAGAGGATGAGCCTGAATGTCATTCGGCAAGACTATGGTTCGGTGGTCAACCGCCTACGCGAAAGCAAGCAACATACCTATACATCCGACGGGACCCATACCAACGAGCAAGGCGCCCGCCGCAATGGTGCGTATATAGCCCACAGGGTGGAAGCAATGTTGCAGATGTAATGATAAGATGAACGATTAACGCATAAGAAACAACATATAATAATGGTATTTTCAGACCTGTTCTTTATATTCGTATTCCTACCCTTGTTTATGGCATGCTATTTCTTGGGTTACCTTATAGACCGGAAATGGTTGTCAGTGGCTGGGCAGAACACCATGACAGTGCGCAATGCAGTGCTCGTAGTCTTCTCGCTCATCTTCTATGCATGGGGCGAACCCGTGTATGTGTTCCTGATGTTGGCTAGCGTAATGATCAATTATCTAGTGGGACTGGGTATCGATCGGCAGGAAAAGCATCGCCGGTGGATGCTGGTCATAGGTTTGGCGTGCAACATTGCCATCCTCGGCACCTTCAAGTATCTAGGCTTCTTTGTCCAAATCCTAAATGATATCGGTCTGACGGTAAACGCTCCGAAGATTTCATTGCCCATCGGTATCAGCTTCTACACATTCCAGTCAATTTCTTACCTTATAGATATATACCGCCGTGAGGTGCCTGTGCAGAAACGCTTCACCGATCTGCTGCTCTATATATCAATGTTTCCACAACTCATTGCTGGACCTATCGTGCGCTACGACCTAGTGGCTTCGGAGATCAATGACCGCCATGTGTCTGCCGAGGATGTCAGTGAAGGTATCTACCGGTTCCTCATTGGACTGGGTAAGAAGGTAATCTTGGCCAATCAGTTTTCCGAACTAGCTGACCAGTTTCTCGCTGGCGGAATGTCACAGCTCTCCACCTCGGGCGCGTGCGTGGGTATCTTGGCTTATACGATGCAGATCTTCTTCGATTTTTCGGGCTATAGCGATATGGCGATAGGATTGGGACGCTGCCTTGGATTCCATTTTCCCGAAAACTTCCGCCACCCTTATTGCTGCGACACCATCACCGACTTCTGGCGTCGTTGGCACATCTCGCTAGGTAGTTTCTTCCGCGATTACGTCTACATACCGATGGGAGGCAACCGCCGCCATCAAGCGCTGAACATCCTTGTGGTGTGGTTCTTGACGGGTATGTGGCATGGAGCGAGCTGGAACTTCATCCTTTGGGGTGTCTACTTTGGACTGATTGTGACCTTGGAGAAATACACGCTGCTCAAGGTAAAGCAACATATACCCACCGTGCTGCTGCATGTGTACAGCATGTTGTTGGTGGTGATAGGTTGGGGTATCTTCTATTTTGACGACTTCAAGCGCATGACTCGCTTCTTCGATGTGTTGTCTGCGGGAGTATTTTCGGGCACCCCCACTGCCTTATACGATTTCACGGCAGAGAGCGCCGTGATGGATCATTTCTGGCTTTGGATAGTGGGCGTGGTGATGTGTATGCCTGTCTATGACACGACGAGTCGCCTCTTCC
>CAVHUZ010000152.1:0-2468 GCA_963639545.1 Bacteroidaceae bacterium | reverse complement strand
CGGGACCAAGAAGGTGATTGAACGATTGGCTGAAGATAACCGACATCGGTTTGAGATTCACTATATATATAAGGATAATGGTGGCAAGCATACTGCCGTAAACCTTGGCACACAGGAAGCCAAAGGGGAGTTGTTCTTCATTGCTGATAGTGATGATGTCTTAACCGATGATGCCCTAGAAGTGGTAGCTGACAATTGGCAGGAGGTGAAAGATGATCCAACTGTAGCTGGCGTTGCAGGACTAGATATCGACCGTAACACACACAAGGTAATAGGTTCGGGGTTGCCACAAGAAGCCATCTTATGCGATGCGATGGCAATCAGATACCAGTATCATGTGAAAGGAGATCTAAAGGAAGTGTTTCGAACAAGCATATTAAGGCAGTTTCCCTTTCCTGAGATACCTGGAGAACGCTTTTGCCCAGAGCAACTTTGCTGGTTTCGTATAGCGCAACAGTTCAAGTTGTATTACTTTAACACACCTATCTACAGCGTTGAATACCAAAAGGATGGTATCACAAGCGGAATAACCAAGGCGCGAATGAATAGTCCTATAGCATCAATGATGACCTATGCAGAGCTAGCTACTTATCGTGTGCCTTTGAAGGAACGCATCAAAGCAGCAATCAATTATTGGCGATTCAGATACTGCAAACATTCTGCACACCAGTTTCCACGATTGCTACCGATATTCAACGTGTTTGCTCCATTGGGGTGGCTGATGCACTTGAAGGATTTGCGGTATTAGCCAGACTTAAGGAAACGTTATATACATAAAGAATCGATACACATGAAGATACTACAAGTAATCACATCGCTTGACACAGGTGGCGCAGAAACGCTAGTGGTCAATATGGTGCCTAAGCTGCGTGCTTTGGGCCATGAGGTAGATGTGTGTGTTTTTAACGGGAAGGATACACCGCTGATGCAGCGATTACTAGCTGAGAATCCAGGAGTAAAGGTTTGGAAACTGGGGAATGGCTATTACAATCCGCTATATATCCTGAAGCTTGCACGTATCATGCGACGTTATGATATCGTGCATACACACAACTCCTCTCCACAGCTTTTTGTCGCATTTGCTAAAGTGTTATGCTCTGTGGTGCACAATCCTGTAAGGTTGTGCACCACAGAGCATACCACTTCCAATCGCAAACGCGATTGGAAGTGGTATGCTCCCATTGAAAGTTGGATGTATAATAGGTATCACCACATCATCTGTATATCGCAGATAGCAGAAGATAAGCTCCGTGAGTATATGGGGGGGGGGTGGCTCGATAGGAGCTCGAAGCATTACCATAAGATATCTACTATAAATAATGGTGTGGATGTTGAGGCTATCCATCAGACAAAGCCTCTAGACGAGGCAGAGAATCCCAGCGTTGGGAAGTTTGTGGTGACGATGGTGGCAGGCTTCCGTCAAGCCAAAGATCAAGACACTGTGGTAAGAGCGTTGAAGCATCTGCCAGCCGACTGTGTAGCATGGCTAGTGGGTATCGGTGATAGGATGGAGCAAGTGCGAGCGCTGGCAGAAAGCGAAGGCGTAGCTGACAGAGTGGTATTCTGGGGACGACGCGAGGATGTGCCTCGGCTGCTAAAGTCGTCCTCGGTCATAGTCATGTCAAGCCATTGGGAAGGCTTGTCCCTTTCTAACATAGAAGGGATGAGCGCTGACAAACCCTTTGTGGCATCGGATGTTAATGGTCTACGTGAGGTAACGAAAGGCTACGGTGTTTTGTTCCCAGAGAGTGACGAGCAGGCATTGGCTCGTTGTCTTCTGCAGTTGCACGATGACTCTGAGTATTACGAAACGATAGCGCAGCGTTGTTACCAACGAGCCAAGGAGTTTGACCTCTCTACAATGGTCGAGAAATATAATGCCGTTTATGAATCAATAAGAAATCGCAAGCGTGATTAAACCTATAGCCACAATTGTCGTCATAATAAACGTAAACACTAAGATATAAAAGGAGAAAGAACATGAAAAAACTATTCTCATTATTCGTTATGTTGCTTATGAGCGTTACCTTCTGCGTAGCGCAGAACCAAGCAGAGATCAAGTTTGACAAGGTAACGCAAGACTTGGGCACGTTCTCGGTAAAGTCGCCTGTCAAGACTGCAACATTCACCTTCACCAATGTAGGTAATGCCCCATTGGTACTCAACCAAGTGGTAGCTAGTTGTGGTTGCACCGTACCTCGCTATGACAAGAAACCCGTTGCTCCAGGTCAGAAAGGTACCATCACGGTCACCTATAACGGAACAGGTAAGTTTGCTGGCCACTTCAAGAAGAGCATCACCGTCCGCAGCAATGGCAAGATAGAGATGACTCGCCTATATATAGAAGGTATCATGACGGAACAATAACCGCCACTACACATTAAACTATCATGGAGTTGTTATGAGTCATCGCAGCAACTCCATGTTTTAGATCCGATACAGAGGTAGATATAGAAAAATGTTAAACA
>CAVHUZ010000151.1:0-2517 GCA_963639545.1 Bacteroidaceae bacterium | reverse complement strand
ACCTATTTGGGGCAAAGGTTGCGAATATTGATAATTCAGAAGCCCTTGTAACAAAATGGTCGATTGTCTCTTTACATTACTTTTCAGCACCATATAAGGACACACAGGACTGTCCAAAGCCATTCCTCTTGCAAACAATTCCATTGAGCCTCGTTTCTCTCTACAGAACGCATCAATCAACGAATCACGCTTCCAATGGAAGTAATCATCAAAGCTACAATACGTATCTCCTATCATTAAGATGGTTTGCCCTTGTTCTTTACTCTTTGGAGATAGCGAATCTTCCAACATTTCATATTCATAATACACCAAGACATGAGCTGTATCATAAACCGTTTTAGATATTGGTTTATTAGGTAGGCCGATGATTCCCGAAACACTTTGGGCTGCAAGAGAAGAAGTAAGCAACAAACCTAGAATGAGTAATCGTATTTTCTGTTTCATGGAATTATTATTGTTATTTCGCAAAGTTATTGTTTTTTCACAAAGATAACAAACAATTCTAGAAAAAAAATGATTCTTTAATAAAGATAATCCGAATGTCTACATATATGCATTTCTATTAAAAGACAAGAAGATAAAGTACAAACTATTTGACACTTCAACTTCTTCGATTAATCAATAATAGTACTTATACATCTCTTTCATTAAAAAAAAAGAATTCCATAATTATTTTATTCTATTTCCGAGCATAACGCATTGACTACTATTATTTAGGTAGAAAGGCATTGTAAGTTACCCACATTTGGGGATATAATAGATTTCTTTCATTGGAAAATAATACCTAACTTTGCAAATGGAAACCAATAAATTTAAACAACTCATTAATAATTAAGCAATGAAAATCGAAAAAGTTCATGCTCGCGAGATTCTTGACTCACGCGGCAATCCTACAGTTGAAGTGGAAGTAACCCTCGAAAATGGCGTGATGGGACGTGCAAGCGTACCTTCTGGAGCTTCTACTGGTGAGAACGAAGCACTCGAACTACGTGACGGTGATAAGAATCGTTATGGCGGAAAGGGTACCTTGAAGGCTGTAGAAAACGTGAACAACGTAATCGCTCCTGCCTTGAAGGGTGACTGCGTACTCAACCAGCGCGCTATCGACTACAAGATGTTGGCTCTCGACGGCACTCCTACAAAGAGCAAGCTCGGTGCTAACGCTATCCTCGGTGTATCTCTCGCAGTGGCTCAGACAGCCGCTAAGGCTCTCGGCCTTCCTCTCTACCGTTATATCGGTGGTTCTAATACATATACCCTTCCTGTTCCTATGATGAACATCATCAATGGTGGTGCTCACTCATCAGCGCCTATCGCATTCCAGGAATTCATGATTCGTCCCGTTGGTGCGCCTAACGAGAAGGAAGCAGTGCGCATGGGTGCAGAGGTATTCCACGCTCTTGCAAAGCTTCTGAAGAAGCGCGGTCTCTCTACAGCAGTAGGTGACGAGGGTGGTTACGCTCCTGAGCTTGACGGTATCAATGACGCTCTTGACAGCATCGTTCAGGCTATCAAGGACGCTGGTTACGAGCCAGGCAAGGATGTAAAGATTGCTATGGACTGTGCAGCATCTGAGTTTGCTACCTGTGAGAACGGCGAATGGTTCTACAACTACAAGCAGCTCAAGAACGGCATGCCTAAGGATCCTAACGGCAAGAAGCTTTCTGCAGCAGAGCAGATCGACTATCTTGAGGAGCTCATCACCAAGTATCCTATCGACTCTATCGAGGATGGTCTCGACGAGAACGACTGGGAGAACTGGGTAAAACTGACCGACCGCATCGGTGGACGTTGCCAGCTCGTAGGTGACGACCTCTTCGTAACCAACACCAAGTTCCTCCAGAAGGGTATCCAGATGGGCGCAGCCAACTCTATCCTCATCAAGGTTAACCAGATTGGTTCGCTGACAGAGACTCTCGAAGCTATCGAGATGGCTCATCGTCACGGCTACACCACTGTAACTTCTCACCGTTCAGGCGAGACAGAAGATACCACTATCGCTGACATCGCAGTGGCAACCAACTCTGGTCAGATCAAGACAGGTTCATTGTCACGTACCGACCGTATGGCTAAATACAACCAGCTCATCCGCATCGAGGAAGAACTGGGTGATGTAGCTGCCTATGGTTACGAGAAACTGAGCCGTGAGAAATAATCTAAGAGATTTATTTAGATAACACGATTTAAGCACTTTCATGGGCTTCGCTTCCTTTTATTAGGATAGCGAAGCCTTTTTTGTCTACCCTACCCTAGCCCCAAGCTGACTCTCACTCAAGCGCCGCAACAATAAGAATAGCCACATACCAATAAAGGAAAGCGAACATAACAAATCATTTCGTCATAATTAAAAAACTTCCACAAATATTTGGTCAACTCGAATATTATCCGTACCTTTGCACCCGCTTACAAGGAATAGCAGTCTTATCTCAAGGCAATATCACTTGTATAGTGGTCGAAAGATCCGCTAGCTCAGCTGGTAGAGCACAACACTTTTAATGTTGGGGTCATGGGTTCGAG
>CAVHUZ010000150.1:0-2553 GCA_963639545.1 Bacteroidaceae bacterium | reverse complement strand
ATCATTGCGTGAATACAGAGCGTCTACCAAACGATGAAGAAATAAGTTTCGGTCAAGCTGTTCTCCTTTTCGAATCTTGATTACCGAACTTTTCATTGCTACGGGACCTCCCATGCCATAGATGCATGATACTGAGGATACGATAATGACATCCTTGCGTCCTGATAATAAAGCGGATACAGCCTCTAGACGCAACTTGTCAATCTCATCGTTGATAGCCAAGTCTTTTTCTATGTACGTGTCTGTGGTTGGTAGGTAAGCTTCTGGCTGATAATAGTCGTAGTAGGAAACATAATATTCTACGGCATTGTCAGGGAAGAAAGCTTTCATTTCTTCATACAGCTGTGCCGCCAAAGTCTTGTTGTGCGATAAAATCAATGTTGGCATTTGTGTTTCTTGGATGACATTGGCTACAGTGAATGTCTTTCCTGAGCCAGTCACACCCAAAAGCACTTGACTTTTATCTCCACCACGAATACCATCGCAAAGCTGTTTGATAGCTTCGGGTTGATCACCTGTGGGCTTATATTTAGAAGTAAGATGAAAATTCATAGATGTTGCAAAGTTACTGAAATCCCAATTAAAAACTATTTGCTTTACAGGTGTTTTCGTGTTAAAAAGTTCTCCTAAGCCCAATTCATAGACTAAAAGATGTGAAATGCTTAAAAAATAGGTTTTGTGCTTTGTGAATCTTTTGAAAATACGTACCTTTGCAATTCAAAGTGAAAATATGAAAGAGAAATTACTTGTTATCTTTGCCTCGGTACTTCTATTCACTAGTTGTGCTCACGAATTTAATCAGGTTTTCAAATCTACTGATTACGATTATAAGTATGAGTTTGCAAAGGAAAGCTTCGTAAAAGGGAAATATAGCAATGCGATAACCTTGCTTCAAGACTTGGTTACCATTGAGAAAGGTACTGACAATGCGCAAGAATGCCTTTATATGTTGGCTATGGCCGAGTATCAAGTGAAAGATTACCAAGCTGCAGCCGAGACTTTCAAGAAGTATTATCAGTCATATCCTCGTGGCTTTTATGCAGAGAAAGCTTCCTTCTATGTAGGTCAGAGCTTGTATATGAGCACACCAGAACCTCGCTTGGACCAGACTCCTACCGTATCAGCTATTGCTGCATTCCAAGATTATCTAGATATCTTTCCTAATGGTAACATGAAAGGTACTGCTCAGCAACGTATGTTCGAGTTGCAAGATAAGCTTGTGATGAAGGAATATCTTTCAGCTAAGTTGTATTATAACCTAGGCTCTTACTTTGGTAATTGCACTGGTGGTGGTAATAATTATGAAGCTTGCATCGTTACTGCAGAAAATGCGCTTAACGATTATCCTTATAGCAAACTGCGTGAAGATTTTGCCATCCTTGTGATGAAAAGCAAGTATGAGTTAGCTCAAATGAGTATTGAGGAGAAGAAAACCCAGCGCTATCAAGACGCAGAAGATGAGTGTTATGGTTTTATCAACGAGTATCCCGACTCAAAGGAACGTTCTACGGCTGAGAAGTATATCGCTAAATGTAAGGAATATACCAAAGAATAAATAGAAACAAAATATTAAATCATTCACATAAATAATGGATTACAAGAAGTCAAAAGCACCGGTTAACACCGAAACCCGTAATTTGCAGGACATTTGGGCGCCCACAGGAAATATCTATGAGAGTGTGGCCATCATCTCAAAGCGTTCAAATCAAATCTCTGTGGAAATCAAGCAAGATTTGAGTAAGAAGCTTGCAGAGTTTGCTTCATATAATGATTCGTTGGACGAAGTGTTTGAAAACAGAGAACAAATCGAAATTTCTCGTTACTACGAAAAGCTTCCAAAGCCAACACTATTGGCTACCCAAGAATTCCTAGATGGTAACGTTTACTGGCGTGATCCATCAGTTCAGTCTGACGACAACCAAGAGCTATGATTCAGCGTAAACAAACTATCTTCCTCATCTTGTCGTTGATAGTATTGCTATTAGGCGTTTACTATCCTATCTACGGAGTGGATCTTCAGGGTAAAGGTGAGGTTTCGTTGTTGTTTAATCTTTGTACAGTCGGAAAAGACATCGTTCAAGGTGGTATCGTCTTATTCTTCTTAATGGTTGTAGCTTTCGTTTTTGATGGCGTGGCTATCTTCTTATACAAGAATCGTAAGAAGCAAATGCGACTCGTAACACTTGCAATCGTATTATTGGTACTGTGGTATCTTTACCTTGCTGTAGGAATCAAGTGGAATCACATAGATGCTTATCAATGGCATATCTCCTTAGTGTTACCTTTGATTGCAATCATTCTGAACGTTTTGGCTCATCGTGGCATCAGTGCCGATGAGAAACTTGTACGCAGTATGGATCGTATCAGATAGAAGATAATCTTTGTTTATTATAAAGAGGTGTATCAATGCTCATCGAGAGAGTTGGTACACCTTTTATTATGATAGGTCAAATATGATGTCTCAGAATGAAGACGTGTGGTGTCGAGTGGTTGGGTGAAAGTATCCATCCGAAATAAGCCGACTTGTAGCAATCTTTTCTAATCCCGAACTTT
>CAVHUZ010000149.1:0-2561 GCA_963639545.1 Bacteroidaceae bacterium | reverse complement strand
GCTTCAAGCACGAAGCCAAAGCCCGGATCTTATTCCTTGTTAGCTCTCTTACGCTCTAGGTGGTCAAGGATAATCTTTCGCATACGGATGCTCTTAGGTGTTACTTCTACGTATTCGTCACCCTTGATATATTCCAAGCACTCCTCTAGGCTCATCTCCACCTTCGGAATGACGCGTGCTTTCTCGTCCGAACCACTTGCGCGGACGTTGGTCAGCTGCTTAGCCTTGGTCACATTGATCACGAGGTCATTGTCATGAACGTGCTCACCTACTACCTCGCCGCCATAAACGTCCTCACCTGGATCGATGAAGAACTTACCGCGATCCTGTAGCTTGTCTATTGCATAGGCGTAAGCAGTACCATTCTCAAGGGCAATCATCGAACCATTGGTGCGGCGAGTGATGTCGCCCTTGAATGGCTGATACTCCTTGAAGCGGCTAGCCATGATCGCTTCACCCTGACTTGCCGTCAGAACGTTGGTACGTAGGCCGATGATTCCGCGTGCAGGGATATCGAATGTGATGTTCACACGGTCACCTTCTGTGTCCATACCGAGTAGCTCGCCCTTACGACGCGTCACCATATCGATCATCTTTGAAGAGAAATCGTTAGGCACGTTGATGGTCAACTCCTCGATAGGTTCACACTTGACGCCATCTATCTCCTTGTAGATCACCTGTGGCTGACCCACCTGTAGCTCGTAGCCCTCGCGACGCATGGTCTCGATAAGCACTGATAGGTGTAGCACACCACGGCCCGAAACGATCCACTTGTCCATGCAGCCTTCCACCAGTCTCACTCTCAGTGCGAGGTTCTTCTCAAGCTCTTTGTTCAGACGGTCACTGATATGACGTGAGGTGCAGAACTTACCCTCTTTACCAAAGAAAGGCGAGTCATTGATGGTGAAGAGCATACTCATTGTAGGTTCGTCCACGGCGATAGGAGGTAATGGCTCTGGATTCTCCCAGTCGGCAATCGTGTCACCGATTTCGAAGTTCTCCAAGCCTATCACGGCGCAGATATCTCCCGACTTCACCTCGTCGGTCTTCTTATGTCCCATACCCTCGAAGGTATGTAGCTCCTTGATCTTTGTCTTCTCCATAGAGCCATCGCGGTGACAGATGGTGATGTTCATGCCATCCTTTAGTGTGCCACGATGTACGCGTCCCACAGCGATACGACCGGTGTAGCTCGAATAGTCGAGTGATGTGATCAGCATCTGTGGTGTACCTTCGATGCTCTTTGGCGCAGGAATCTTCTCGATGATCTCGTCCAGAACATAGTCGATATTATCGGTAGGATTGCTCCAGTCAGGACCCATCCATCCATTCTTGGCTGATCCATAAACCACGGGGAAGTCGAGCTGTTCCTCAGTAGCGTTGAGATCACACATCAAGTCGAATACCATTTCATATACCTCTTCAGGTCGGCAGTTGGGCTTATCCACCTTGTTCACCACCACGATAGGTTTCAGACCTAGCTGCAACGCTTTCTGAAGCACGAATCGTGTTTGTGGCATAGGTCCTTCGAAGGCATCTACGAGGAGCAGACATCCGTCCGCCATATTGAGCACACGCTCCACCTCACCACCGAAGTCAGAGTGGCCCGGGGTGTCAAGGATATTGATCTTGACCCCTTTCCAGTTGATACTTACGTTTTTGCTAAGAATTGTTATCCCTCGTTCTCGCTCTAGGTCATTAGAGTCGAGCACCTCGCCGCTGTTGTCCTGTCCCTCACGGAAGAGCTTTCCAGCGAGCATCATCTTGTCGACCAGCGTGGTTTTACCATGGTCAACGTGCGCAATTACTGCGATGTTACGAATGTCTTGCATCTTAATTTTGAAATAGCTATTTTCTTTTCTACATGCAAAGGTACGAAGATTTCTTCAGAAACGTTTCAGTATTCGGATTTTATTGGTTACCTTTGCACCGCATTTTCGGAAAGTCCGATGCATTCGATGTCGCTCCGGTTGTGATTAAGGCCAGTTGCGTCAGAAGGATGTAATGATGCAATCAATTATTAATCAGTTTCATACAATGTATCTTAACAAAGAGAAGAAAGAAGAAATCTTCGCACAGTATGGTCGTCAGCAGAAAGCTTCTGACACCGGTTCTGCAGAAAGCCAGATTGCGCTTTTCACTTATCGTATCAAGCATCTTACCGAGCACGTAAAGAAGAACCGCAAGGACTTCGTTACCACTCGTTCTATTACTCAGCTTGTAGGTAAGCGTCGTGCTTTGCTCAACTATCTCTATGACCTCGACGTAGAGCGCTATCGTGCTATTGTGAAGGCTCTTGGACTGAGAAAGTAATTCGTTACGTGGCTTTCTCCATTGTGGGGGAATGCTGCTTAACAACAACCTAACCGCAGATACGGATCAGTAATGATTGGTATCTGCGGTTTTTCTTTTGTGACGCTTCTTTGCCTTTCTTGGCATATTGGGTGATATCGCGTTAAGAGAGTAATCTTCCTTTTTCAGTTGTTTAAGCATACGTTTTATGAAAGTAACCATCCGAAACAAGCCGACTTGCTCACAACAAAAAAATCTCGCAGAGTTAT
>CAVHUZ010000148.1:0-2627 GCA_963639545.1 Bacteroidaceae bacterium | reverse complement strand
GTACCAGTCAGCTGAATACCTGCAGTATAGGTCTCAACAAAGAAATATTCGAACGATGCTTTCTTGTTGCGTATCTGGATAGGACTTTTCTTTCTTATTTCCTGTTGTTGTTTGTTCATTGTCAATTATTTAAGGCGTGTTCTGTAAATTGCACGCGCTATTATCTTCGTTTTATAGACGGATAACTCTTTGTGTCTGCTCGACAAAAATCCATAAAAGGTAATTTTCAGAGCCCGCCTTTAATACACAATATGTGCAAAGTTTTCAATATGATCATCAATGTATGCAGCAATCATTGACGTCCACTTCTCTTCGTTCACGACAAACTCATCGTCAAATTCATCAAACTCGGGCATCTGTTCATATAAAGCCATAAACTCCTCATCGCTCATCTCCACTTCGATTTGTTCTTGGTAGCGCAGATAATATTTCTTAGCATGCTTGATCTGAGTGTACAAATCACCCAATCCCCATTGTTTCATGGCTACAGCGAAGGGATTCTTGAATATAAAAGCCCCATATCCGTTGTATATCATCTGGATAAATCCGCCATCCATCACTTCTTCATGCAAGTAATGCCATGCCAAGAGTGTAATCTGGTCAGGTGTAAGACGCTGCATAACGTCAATAGTGAGCGGTCCATCAATCGTCGTCTCTATAGCTTGGACAAATGTATTCACAAATTCGTCCATGCCTTGCTCGGCCGCCTTTTGAAGCTTGGCGTCTTGAATATTGACTTCCAAATATCCTTGTGTATTATTCATCAGCTTATCTTATATTGCTATTTTGAAATTACAAAGATACATTATTTTTCGGACACCACCTACATAAGTCCCAAAAATAAGTTCTTGTATGGAAAAAAGTAAGCAAAGAAGAGACTCATTTCCAAATTAATTGCTTACTTTTGCACTGCATTATGAAAGAAGAGATTTTGTATTAATCGAAGATATTACACATAAACATTTTAGTTATATTTTAATTTAGCGAACATGATTATTTATTCAAAGGAAGTAGACAACATGTGTGTTGTTAAAAAAGGTCCTAACCATGGACCAGCACCTATTCCTGAAGAAGGCAAATGGGTTCAGGCAAAAGAGATTAAGGATATCTCAGGTTATACTCACGGTGTGGGATGGTGTGCTCCTCAACAGGGTGCATGTAAGCTTTCTCTTAACATCAAAGAGGGTGTAATCGTAGAATGCTTGGTTGAAACCATTGGTTGCACAGGTATGACCCATTCAGCAGCAATGGCTTCTGAGATCTTGCCAGGAAAGACAATCCTTGAAGCACTCAACACTGACTTGGTTTGCGATGCTATCAATACTGCTATGCGCGAGCTCTTCCTTCAGATTGTTTACGGACGTAGCCAGAGTGCATTCTCTGAAAACGGTTTGACCGTAGGTGCTGGTCTTGAAGACTTAGGTAAAGGACTTCGTTCACAGACTGGTACTCTTTATGGTACAATGGCTAAAGGTACACGCTACTTGGAACTGACCGAAGGCTACATCACCAAGATGTTCTTGGATGGTGACGATCAAGTTTGCGGATACGAATATGTGCATCTTGGCAAGATGATGGAAGCCATCAAGAACGGCATGGATGCTAATGAGGCTGTAAAGAAATTTACAGGTCGTTATGGTCGCACTACAGCTGATCAAGGTGTTAAGAAAACTATCGATCCACGTAAAGAATAAGGAGGAAGAAAAATATGATTAGAACAGTAAACTATGAGAGCCAAGAGCGTCGTGAGAGCCAAGTATTGGCAGCTCTTAACGCAGAAGGTATCAAGAACTTAGAAGAGGCTAACGAGATTTGCGATAAATTAGGTATCGATCCTTATAAGATTTGCGAGGATACACAGCGTATCTGTTTTGAGAATGCAAAATGGGCTTATGTTGCAGGAGCTGCTATCGCGATCAAGCGTGGTGTAAAGAATGCAGCTGAGGCTGCCGAGGCTATCGGTGTAGGCCTGCAAGCATTCTGCATTCCTGGATCTGTAGCTGACGATCGTAAAGTGGGTCTTGGTCATGGCAACTTGGCTGCACGTTTGTTGCGTGAAGAGACACAGTGCTTTGCTTTCTTGGCAGGTCACGAGTCATTCGCAGCAGCTGAGGGCGCTATCAAGATTGCAGAGATGGCAAACAAGGTTCGTAAGAACCCATTGCGCGTTATCCTGAATGGTCTCGGTAAAGATGCAGCTCAGATTATCAGCCGTATCAATGGCTTCACATACGTACAGACCAAGTTCGACTACTACACAGGCGAATTGAACGTGGTTAACCGTATCGCTTATAGCGAAGGTCCTCGCGCTAAGGTCAACTGCTATGGTGCAGACGATGTACGTGAAGGCGTAGCTATCAACTGGAGCGAAGACGTAGACGTATCTATCACCGGTAACTCTACCAACCCAACTCGTTTCCAGCACCCTGTAGCAGGTACATACAAGAAGGAGCGTCTTGCTGCTGGTAAGCCTTACTTCTCTGTTGCCTCTGGTGGTGGTACGGGTCGCACATTGCACCCAGACAATATGGCTGCAGGTCCTGCTAGCTATGGTATGACCGACACAATGGGTCGTATGCACTCTGACGCTCAGTTTGCAGGTTCATCTTCTGTTCCGGCACACGTAG
>CAVHUZ010000147.1:0-2781 GCA_963639545.1 Bacteroidaceae bacterium | reverse complement strand
CCAAACCTAGCTTAAAAGATTATTCTTTTTTGATAAACCATTGGCAAGGTATATAAAAAATAGCACCTTTATTGAACTATTATTGGACGGAAATATGTAATTTTGCACAAAATATATAGATATGGATTATCTAGAATATAGACAATTAAGGTTATTTGCGCGATACGACGGCTTTTATACGTCGGTAATACTGATAGCAAGCTTTGCTTCTTACTTGGCTCAATCGCTATTCCAAGTAGGCTCATTCGGGGGGCAATTAGCAATAATGCTATGCTTTGCATTCCTCGTAGGAGCACCTTTTTTCTTGTACCGTTGCTTAAAGCGCTTTTCCAAAGCCGTTCCCAAAGGACAATTAACGCTTGGCCGAATATTTCTTTATTGCATTCGCGCCACAGCACATGCTGCATTCTTCTTTTCTGTGGCGCAGTATCTGTATCTTGAATTTGTCGATAATGGTTTGCTATTTAGAATTCTAGCAAACGCATTGTTACAAGACAAAGCAGAATCTGAAGCTGTTTTACGTCCTATGGGGTTAACGACTAATGAATATATTAATATGCTCAATCAAATAGATCCCTTCTCATTGGTATCGAGTAGTTTTATCATGTTGCTGATCGGAGGCATTGTTTTGAGCATTATAATAAGTTTTATCTTTATATTAAATAATCAACGACCGCAAAAGGTTCAAAAAATAAAAAATAAATAATGGACATATCCGTAGTTATACCTTTATATAATGAAGCCGAAAGCATACCCGAGCTTTATACTTGGATAAAACGAGTAATGCTTGAGAACAAGTTCAGCTATGAAGTAATATTTATCAACGACGGCTCAACTGATGATTCCTGGAAAATCATAGAAGAGCTTCAGCAGTCAGATAATTGTGTAAAAGGAATCAAGTTTCGCAGAAACTATGGTAAAAGTCCCGCACTCTTTTGTGGTTTCCATGAAGCACAAGGTGACGTTGTGATTACAATGGATGCTGACTTACAAGATTCGCCTGACGAAATTCCTGCTTTGTATAAGATGATTACTGAAGATGGATATGATCTCGTTTCGGGTTACAAGCAGAAACGCTATGATCCTATCTCCAAAACGATACCCACCAAACTCTTCAATGCAACGGCTAGAAAGATTAGTGGAATCAACAACTTGCACGACTTTAATTGTGGCCTAAAGGCTTATCGTTCTGAAGTAATTAAGAATATAGAAGTCTACGGCGAGATGCACCGCTACATTCCTTATCTTGCCAAAGAAGCTGGATTTGACAAGATAGGCGAAAAGGTGGTACATCACCAAGCACGCAAATACGGTTCATCTAAGTTTATGGGACTCAACCGTTTCGTGAATGGATATCTTGATTTGCTTACATTGTGGTTTCTTAGCACTTTTGGGAAGAAACCCATGCATGTGTTTGGCTTTTTAGGGTCATTAGTATTCTTTATCGGTTTCTTAGCCTTAGTGTGGCTAGGAGTGGTCAAGCTTTATAATTTATCTAATGGCGTATACGGTGATTTATTGGCATCACACGCTTCTTTCTATATTGCTTTATGTGCAGTACTGTTAGGAACGCAACTCTTTCTAGCAGGCTTTATTGGAGATCTTATTAGTAGAAGCAGTTCGCGTCGTAATGAATATCAAATTGAGAAAGAAATAGGTTTCGATAAAAAATAATGAAACATCTCTTGTTATTGACCGTATCATTGCTTGTTGTTGCTTGTGCGACAATAGACTGCCCGATGAATAACACCGTGTATTCACATTATGTTCTTAAAGGTGATGTGGATACGCTTAAGGATACATTATCCATCATCACCTTACGGCCGGATAGTAATGACGCTGTACAACTAAATAGGTCAGTCAGAACCACATCGTTCTCCCTTCCATTGAGTTATAGCCATGAATCGGATGAGCTATTGTTTCTTTATACAGACACGCTTAACCAACAAGTTTGGGATACGGTTGTGGTGTATAAATCTAACCAACCCCATTTCGAATCCGTAGATTGCTCTCCTTCTTTTTTCCATACGATACAACGCGTAAGCTATACACAACATCGGATTGACTCTATTATTGTGAATAATCCCAATGTAGACTATGATCAGAAAGATAACTTTTATATTTATTTCAACTCTGTTCGTTAGTTTTCTGCCAATCGTGTCATTGTCAGCTCAACATCGAACACCCATTCAACAACCATCAGACACATTACCCGTGTTTCGTGGTGTGGCTATTGGGCTAGATTTGTTAGGCGTTGGTCAGCGATGGCTAAGTAGCTATGGCCAATATGAAGCACAAGCACGGCTCAACCTGAAGGACAGATACTTTCCCGTAGTCGAGGTTGGGCTAGGACAAGCAGATGCACAAGATGAGACTACCAACCTTAATTATCAAACAAGTGCGCCATATGCTCGAATAGGTATCGATTTTAATATACTAAAGAACAAACATGACCTATACCGATTCTATATCGGCGCCCGCTTAGCATATACTTCCTTCGCTTTCGACTTATCATCTCAAGATATAACAGACCCTGTTTGGGGAGGAAACGTATCTTATCAAGCTATTGATCAAAAATGCAATATGTTTTGGGCAGAGCTTTCTGCTGGTATTGATGCTACGATTTGGAAATGGATACATATGGGATGGAGCGTGCGTTACCGTAGCAGGTTGCACCAATCTATAACTGATGTTGGTGAGCCTTGGTATGTTCCAGGTTATGGACGTAATGCTTCTAGTCGATTAGGAGCTACATTCAATCTAATATTTGAAATCTAATAT
>CAVHUZ010000146.1:0-2812 GCA_963639545.1 Bacteroidaceae bacterium | reverse complement strand
GTGGTCTTAAATTTTAAACGATTATGGCAATGAATAAAGTAAAAGTTAATAGTGAAGTAGAACTGAAGGATCGCCTGGTTGCTATCAACCGTGTGACTAAGGTTACCAAGGGTGGTCGTACTTTCACATTCGCTGCTATCGTCGTTGTTGGTGACGGTAATGGCGTTATCGGTTACGGTCTTGGTAAGGCTGGTGAAGTGACAGCTGCCATCGCTAAGGGTACTGAGGCTGCTAAGAAGAACTTGGTTAAGGTTCCTGTTTTGAAGGGTACTGTTCCTCACGAGGTAGAGGTATCTTTCGGCGGTGCCAAGGTTCTCCTCAAGCCAGCTGCTGCCGGTACTGGTTTGAAGGCTGGTGGTGCTATGCGTGCCGTTCTTGAGAGTGTCGGCGTGAAGGACGTGATTGCTAAGTCAAAGGGTTCTTCCAACGCTCACAACCTCGTGAAGGCTACCATCGCAGCTCTTGCTCAGATGCGTGATGCTTACACTGTAGCAGGTGAGCGTGGTATCAGTATGGATAAAGTATTTAACGGTTAATTAGGATTTATCAATAATGGCAACAATTAAAGTAAAGCAGATTAAGAGTAAAATCGGTGCTCCGGTTGACCAGAAGCGTACGCTCGCTTGCCTTGGTCTTCACAAGATTTCTCAGGTTGTTGAGGTTGAGGATACTCCTAGCAACCGTGGTATGATCCGTAAGGTTCATCACCTCGTAAGTGTAGTAGATTAATTAATCTTTTAAATTAGGAACGATTATGAAATTAAATAATTTGAAACCTGCTGCAGGTTCTACCCATTCACGTCGTCGTATTGGTCGTGGTCCAGGTTCTGGTCTCGGTGGTACTTCTACACGTGGTCACAAGGGTGCCAAGGCTCGTTCTGGTTATAAGAGAAAGATTGGTTTCGAAGGTGGTCAGATGCCATTGCAGCGTCGTGTTCCAAAGGCTGGTTTCAAGAATATCAACCACAAGGAGTACTTCGCAGTTAACCTTTCAACTCTTCAGGCTCTTGCAGAAGCAAAGAACCTCACAAAGATCGGTATTGCAGAACTCAAGGAGGCTGGTCTTACCAACGGTAAGGAGCTTGTAAAGGTTCTCGGTAACGGTGAACTTAAAGCAAAATTGGAAGTTGAAGCTAATGCTTTCTCAAAGACTGCCGAAGAAGCAATCAAGGCAGTAGGTGGTAACGCAACTATAATCTAAGTAAATGAAAAAGTTTATTGAGACACTAAAGAACTGTTGGAAGATTGAGGACTTGCGCCAGCGTCTCCTCATTACTCTTCTGTTTACGGCTATTTACCGTTTTGGCTCGTTCGTTGTCCTTCCTGGTATCAACCCGAGCATGTTGGAGAAATTGCAGTCGCAGACCTCTGGTGGCCTTATGTCGCTTTTGGACATGTTCTCTGGTGGTGCATTTTCCAATGCGTCTATTTTCGCATTGGGAATTATGCCTTATATCTCAGCTTCAATTGTTATGCAGCTTCTTGCTATCGCTGTGCCTTATTTCCAGAAGATGCAGCGCGAAGGTGAAAGTGGCCGCAAAAAGATACAATGGTACACTAGAGTCCTGACTGTAGCCATCTTGGTCTTTCAGGCTCCTAGTTACCTCTTGAATCTTAAGATGCAGGCAGCTAATGCGCTGGCAACGGGCATTAGCTGGACTGTCTTCATGATTCCGGCAACGATCATCCTGGCAGCGGGAAGTATGTTTATCCTCTGGTTGGGTGAACGCATTACCGACAAGGGTGTCGGCAATGGTATCTCTTTGATTATTATGATTGGTATCATCGCTCGTTTGCCTCAGGCATTCGTACAGGAGGTGACTTCTCGTTTGCAGGCGATCTCAGGCGGTGGTTTGATCATGTTTATTGTGGAGATATTGATTCTTTACGCTGTAGTCTGTGCTTCCATCTTGTTGGTGCAGGGCACACGTAAGATTCCTGTTCAGTATGCTAAGCGTCTTGTCGGCAACAAGCAATATGGTGGTGCGCGTCAGTACATTCCTTTGAAGCTTTTTGCTGCAAACGTAATGCCTATCATCTTTGCGCAGGCTTTGATGTTTATTCCATTGGCGATAGTTCGCTACCAGTCTGAGAACGCCAGCAGCGTTGTGCAGCAGTTGATGGACAACCGCAGTTTGCTTTACAATATCGTTTATGTAATCTTGGTTATTGCATTTACATATTTCTACACTGCGATCACATTGAACCCTACCCAGATGGCCGAGGATATGAAACGTAACAATGGTTTCATTCCGGGTGTCAAACCAGGAAAGGATACCGCTGAGTACATTGATACCGTAATGTCTCGTATTACTTTACCAGGTTCGTTATTTATTGCATTTATTGCGATTATGCCTGCACTTGCAGGGCTTCTCGATGTTCAACAGGCGTTCTCCCAGTTCTTTGGTGGTACATCGTTGTTGATTTTGGTGGGTGTCGTCATCGACACGTTACAGCAGATCGAGAGTCATTTGCTTATGCGCCACTATGATGGTCTTTTAAACTCAGGCCATACACGTCAAGGTGGTGTTGCTGCGTATTAATCTTTTTCTTTTGAAATGAAGATATTTCTGAAGACAGAGGATGAAATTAACCTGATGCGCAAGGCGAACCAACTAGTTGGCTCGACCCTTGCGGAATTGGGAAAACATATAAAGCCAGGTGTGACGACTCTCCATTTGGATAGGGTAGCAGAGGAATTTATCCGTGATCATGGTGCTATTCCAACGTTTAAGAATTTTCCTAATCCAAGTGGAGAGCCTTTTCCTGCTAGTATATGCACCTCGATTAACGATGTCGTGGTGCATGGCAT
>CAVHUZ010000145.1:0-2850 GCA_963639545.1 Bacteroidaceae bacterium | reverse complement strand
AACGACCCCGAGATTACAAATCACGTGCTCTGGCCAACTGAGCTAAAGAGGCAAGGTGGGGCAAGCTATTCATATCGCGCCGCTACAACCTTTTACCCTTGCTATGTTCCCATCCTGGGGGATTCAAAGGGAGCTGGCCGTATGAGACTTACCCCATGTACTTGCTTTTGTTTAAAAGCGGTTGCAAAAGTAAGAACTTTTATCGAACCTTGCAAGTAAAATCACTATTTTTTTGCTTACGTTTATCGTGCGCATTTGTTTGGATATGCTTTCTTTTAGGTTAAAACCGAAATCCCCAAAATGCTCTGAGCCTCCATTTGTCACGTTTTACCTGTAACTTATCGTCGTCACCTGTAACAGATGCATTATACACCATGGTTAAACCCAAAAACTTGTTCCGCCAAGAGTAATTAATAGCTCCCCGTCCTGTGATTATTACGCTTGGGAAATGATATTTCATGTCGGTTTTTTCTTTGTCGCGTTTTACGTTGTCATGTGAGAAAATCACAAAGGTTGGTAATGATGATAAATGAAATAGCCACCCTGTCGCTGGTACCCAGTTATATCCATAACCACCACCTATTGCCATTTCTGTTATGTGGATTTCCATATTTTGCGTTCCCACTATTTCGTCTTCATTGATTCGTGTATGTGAAGCATCAAAGCTTCCACCAATCAACCAACTTCCTGCGCTGCGACGCTGTATATAACTTTGGGAAAAGGCTGCAGGGAATGAAAATTTACGAAAATTAAAAGCGTAATATGCGTTTACGTTTAGAGCTTCCTGATTGATAATCCCTTTTGGGATATTGCATAACCGATTACCTATTTGCATTGTACCTTGATAGGTCTTGGATAAAAGATAAACAATGTCAAAACCATATCGATTGCTGTAAGAGTTTAGGTTCATCTCATAGTCTTTACTTTTTCCAGCTAATTTTGCTGGATTTAGCGCAAGGCCCAACGCTACCCCACGATAAGCCACGGCGACGCTCAGTGTTCCACGATAGGATGCCTTGGCTATGGTTGTATAGGTGTTACCATCATAATGATCAATGGTTTCTAGTTTTGCTCCTGATAGGTTTCCACGCAATTTTATGGTCCATCTCGCATTGGGTCGTGAAATATATGTCGTGTCAAATGTTGTTTTGCGATATTTTGATGCCATTAAAGAGTCTCCCCAAAACAAAGTGCGATCAATATTGCTTAATTTTTGAATCAAAGAAGTGTCTATCTCTCCGTTCTTCTTGTATTTGCGCACTAATGAATCAGCCCATTGCAACATTTTCCCTTGGTCTGCTGCATTACGTAATTGTAGACGAAGGCTATCAATACGATGTATAAACAGCCCTACCCTATTTTCCTTTGTTTGAGCCTGAGATCTCAATGGAAGAACAAAAAATAGGATACAAGCAATGAATGTTAAGGTATGGGGCGCGTTTTGAATTTTTCTCTGTTTATTGCTGTGCATGTGTTATGAATGGAATTAGCTACGTTGCTTTTAGTTTTTATTTAATCAATGTATAAATCAGCGAATCATGCGTTCTCTATATGCTTTATTTCTTATGAGTTGCTTCCCACCAAGCCGTTTTCTTTATACCTTTTGCTGCTATAAGATTTTGACTTGGATCTGAAATCGTAATTCCGCTGAACGTCTTAACCGAAATATATGTAGGGCGAGCGTAGAGGTATGAGTAAATGGTGCTTGTTGTAGATGCATAGGGAACGGTGCGTTTGAGTTGGGTGTGAAACTCTTGTAGGAGCGACTCGTCTTTGCAAAGATGTTCTACATAGTCGCCAAAATCATAGAATATAGATGGGTTGTAGCCATCTAAGACTTGTATGGAATCAACCACTGTATCTGGCAAGGAGTAATATTTGTTTATTCTTTGCATGATAGAGGCCATAGCTCCAGTTTGTTGGCAGTCAATTGCTGACAATGTTCCACATGGCGTGGAGTAAGTGGAATAGAACGAATGAAAACTATTCACTATGTTTTGGTAAGAAGGAGTGCTAGAACCGAGCTCTTTCCATATAGACGCATAAGGCATACCAATGGTCATTATCTCAGAGGTAGATGCCACTAGCCAATGGGTAACGTGACGTAATGCATACGCCGTCTCTATATTTGCCATGTAACAATTATCAAAGAGAATGTATTGCAGCGTTAAGTCTGCTTGATTGATTCCTTTCGCTAATGTCTCTACATCAATGGCATAATCATTAGGAAAGTTAGATCCAAAAAATCGTGTTGTGGGAAAGGCGTTTGCTGAATCTTTATTATTAGCAAGACACTGAGTGAGCTTGGGCATGTTTGCAGATTGCTCCCAATCGGAAGCATATGTCCAACCACAACCATGTCCTCCGATAATCATAGAATAATAGATAGTTGGGGATGCACTCTTTACATCATTAAGAATTTTCGCAAGCCCTGATGGCGTAGTATAATTGTTTCCATTGTATGTCTTTATCAGACTATGATGGATTGCCTCATTTTCATATACTATCTCATAAAGATTCGATTCTCTTGCTGAAGTACTTATATATACAAGAAGTCGCCCATCATATCCTTTATTGTCTATAATGGCTTGTTCTATACTATTAAGGTTCTTTAGAAATGTATTGTATAACCCATGGTTCCCTTCTGCATTTCCTGTCCATGGCATAAAAATTACTACCGTTTGTTGTTTATCGTCATCCGGATCGTTATTATCATCGGTACAACTTACAAGAAGCAAGCTATTTCCAATAATTAAAATGCTGACTATCCATAAAAAAATGGTGCGAAGTAAGCGTATAGTTGTTGGGATATTCTTCATATCTATTTATTTCTTCGTTCTATAATAAGGG
>CAVHUZ010000144.1:0-2872 GCA_963639545.1 Bacteroidaceae bacterium | reverse complement strand
GCAGTTTTCCTGCTTCCCATTTTACATCTGGATAAGCCTTCTTGAAGATTTTCTCCGAATTGTCTATGCCGCTGCCACCTGAGGTCATGAACATTACGACGCGCTTGCCCTTCAGCTGGTAGGTATCCATAAACGTGTTGATGATGCGAGGTGCACCGTTCCACCAGTTGGGGAAACCGAGGAAGATGAGATCATAGCCGTCGAGCGACTCCTTGCTCTTCTCGAAGGTTGGGCGCGATTGCGGGTCGTTGTTCTCACGACAGCAACGGGAGGTCTTCACCGTCCAGTCGAGGTCGGCTGCGGAATAAGCCTCGGTGGGCTTGATCTCGAAGAGTTTCGCACCAGTGGCATTGGCAACCTTCTCTGCGGCTTGTTTCGTAGTGCCTGTGGCAGAGAAATAGGCGACAAGCACCTTGGGTGCTGCATCTTGGTTGGAAACTGTGGCTTCCGTGGAAGTCTTCTTGCCGCATGCCATAAGTGTGGTAATGGCAGCTGCGGTAACTGCGATAAGTGACATGATTCTTTTCATAATGATAGGTGCTATTGTTTCTTACGTAGCGAATTACGAGTTATTTGATTCTTGTATTTTGTATCTCATCCAAACCGTTTCACCCATACGCTCCACGGTCTGCAGTTTGAGCAAGGTGGCAGGGCGGTCAGGTTCGTCGATGCCGTCGAACACGGCAGTCATGCCTTTGCGACCATCTATGCCATCATGTGGCAGATAATGTATGGTTTCATATTACTCGTTTTATTATTATTCCTCGAATTTATCCTTGTCGAGATACTTGATGACCTTGGCGGGATTTCCTACGGCAACGGCATAGTCGGGGACGGACTTCGTTACCACCGACGCAGCTCCCACGATGGCATGTTTGCCTACGGTGACACCAGGCAGGATGGTACTGCCTGCACCTATCCATGCACCGTTGCAGATGCGTACGGGGCGGCAAGTGATGACGTTGCGCTCATAAGGATCGTGGTTGTTGCTGATGAGCTGCACGTTGGCGGCAATCTGCACATCGTCCTCAATAGTAATGCCGCCTGCAGACATCATTAGGCAACCGTTCATTACGAGAACGTTCCGTCCGATGCTAACCTTGTGGGGACGCACTACAGTTAATGGCGACATCACTCTGGATCCTTCACCCAATCGTTCTTTGAAAATCTCCCGTTGCAGACTCCACCATTCCTCGGAGAAAGGCAAGGCATGGTTGAACTGATGAACCAACTGAGCTTGGCGGGCAGCAAGTTCCATCTGTTCCGTGGTCTGTTTTGTTACGTCTATTCTTATTTCTTCCATATCCTTTTCTTTATATATTCATCCACGATGCAAAATTACAGCTATTCAGCCAAAGTCTTCGTAGATGAATTACGGATAGAGTTAAACAAATTACGGCAATGTAACTAGGTAGACAGCAATGTATCTCTAAGTCATATGAAAAAACGCACGTACATGTAATGCCCGATACAGGTACGTGCGTTTTAAGAAATTAGTATAACGTTAGATATTTGTGCTCATTTCGGTGTATGTGGGTTTCGATACTTGGAGCGATGGTTCATAGTCGTGGCTACTATGTAAGGACAAGACAAAACATCCGACGAGGCGACGATGAGTAAGAAGAACATCTGCATATGACTATAGACCATTATTGCGAAGCCATTCGTCTAGCAAATCGGCCAACACGCCATTATTCAGATCTTGCATTAAGAAGTGGGTATTGCCTCGGATACCTATTTTCGGAAGTTCTACCAAGGTTGCCTTTCCTCCATGCTTGTTGATGCACGCCACAAATTTACGTGCCATAAGCAAGCGCACTCTCCAGTTCTCGTCACCAAGGTTCTTGCTTGGTGTTTCGGGAATATAATCTCCAAAGTAAAGGACAATGGGGATTTGGGTGAGACGATTGAAAGCATCTTTCGGCACCGACGTACCAGCGCAACCACCTGTCAAGCCATCTATCTTCTCCGGCACTTCGCCCTCAGGGAATACAAAGCCACCAGGTTCGTAGGCTACCACTGCTTTCACATTCTTGTTTTGCGTAGCCACCATCCATCCTGGGAAGCCTCCTGCGGAATGAGTAACAAGCACAGATGCGCCAATCTTGTCAGCAAGGGCGTTGATGGCGGGCACATCTTGGCGATGGTCGCTTAGGTCGGGAGTCATCTCGCGAAAGAATTGAGATACACTTGCAGAATCTTTCGGGAATTGCACGCCCTCATTCCAATTGGGATAGGTACCCATACGCCAGATATCAAACCAGAACATCTCGTCTGCCAACGGCTTTACCTCTGTAGTTGCCGATGTGCGGCCTGCACGTCCACGCCCAGGGAGGTCCATCACATAACTGCTCCATCCCTGGCGAAGCATAAGGGTGGAAAAACCATCCCTGCCGTCGGGTGTCATCTCCCAACATACACCAGAACCGCCATACCCATGCACGTAGATAAGAGGTGTGAGGTGGGCGTTGGCTGGTATCTGATAGTCAACAAAGGCATGATCAACATGTGCGCTTTGACCTGTTTCCACTTGTGTGGACCATCCCACGAACTTACTGTTATCATACTGCCCATCGTGTTGAATGATGCTACCACCCACCGAGAAATGTCCTTGTTTCTCAATCATGAGAGGGTGTTGTGCATTCACATTCAAAGTGTTGAGAGCCACTGTGGCTGCAATAGCAACTAAAGTTTTCATTGTTCTGTTCATTGGTGCGATGCTAAAAGTTTCTTAATCGCCTAATGTCTTGGTAAACACAAGCGACGACAGTTGCCATCTACCATCATCGATGACATACACCTCGGTAACGATGAAAGGAAAACGTACGTCGTGACCTCCCACGACACTGTTGAGGTGGATGCGGCTGTACAC
>CAVHUZ010000143.1:0-2990 GCA_963639545.1 Bacteroidaceae bacterium | reverse complement strand
TTTTTCTTACTATACAAATTATTTTGATTAATTTTGTCCTCGTCTTAGAATGTAAAGTCGCATAACAATGAATATCAAGTCGCTTTTATTAGCTCTGCTAGTCATGGAATTGGGTATAGTTACTTGTTGCTTCCGTAGTTGGTTTGTGCCTAACAATAACTTGATTTTATATCTCGGAGCCATCCTTATCTTTGTTGGCGTAGGTGGATGTATCCATTCTATGAAGCAAGCGCATCGATAAGTCATGGCCCAATAGGTGGTATGAAGGCGTTAAAGCGCCCCTATAGAATCGAAATATAAATTATTTTTCTGAAGAAATCAATTTATTTTTCTCCTCTTTTTAAATTAATTCTCGGTTCAATAGTCGCTTTGTTTCCACATAAACGAAGTGTTATAGCGGTCTATAAGTACTTTATAGACTAGTCAAGTAATGATCAATGACCAAACATAAAACTCCCTTGCAACCAGCCTTTATGTGTGGAATGCAAGGGAGTTTTGAGATGAAACGTCATTAAGACGCAATACTCTTGTGTTTATTGGTGTTATTCTTCTTCGGGAACGATAAGTTTATAACCCTTTCCGTGGATGTTGATAATCTCTATCTGGTCATCGTCTTTAAGATGCTTACGTAGCTTGGTGATATAAACATCCATTGAACGTGCGTTGAAGTAGTTGTCATCAATCCAAATGGTCTTAAGCGCATAGTCGCGTTGTAAGATTTCATTGGCATGTGCGCAAAGTAATGCCAACAGTTCGTTTTCCTTAGTTGTGAGCTTAGTTTGCTTGTCACCGATGGTTAGCAGTTGTTTTTGGGTGTCGAACACAAAGCGTCCGATGTGATACAACGTGCTTTCTTTCGACTTCTTGCCTCTTACACGGCGAAGGATGGCTTCGATGCGGAGTACAAGCTCTTCCATAGAGAATGGTTTGGTGATGTAGTCGTCAGCTCCAATCTTGAAGCCTTCGAGGATATCTTCTTTGAGAACCTTGGCTGTTAAGAAGATGATAGGCATCTCGGCGTTGGCTTGTCTGATCTCTTGTGCCAACGTGAAACCATCTTTCTTCGGCATCATAACGTCTAATACGCAAATGTCAAACTTGCTTCTTAGGAAGGCATGATAGCCTGCTTCACCATCAGGACAAAGTTCAGCTTGGTAGCCTTTAGCTTGAAGATATTCGCGAAGCAACATACCTAGATTTTCATCGTCCTCGCATAATAAGATTTTCAATTTCTCGTCCATAGTCTTTTAATGTTTAATGAGAGCGGTATCTCTGATGTCGGTGAGATGCCAGTTCTCTTTGGGTGAATAATATTTTTGTTTTGATTTATTCTATAATATAATAATGTGTATGAACATCATTCGTCATGTATGGCTGGTAGTTTGATGGTGAACTTGGTTCCTTTTCCAAACTCACTTTCCACCTTTATGTCACCTTCGTGGAGCATCACCATCTTCTTGACGTAAGCCAACCCTAGTCCAAATCCCTTTACATTGTGTACATTGCCGGTGTGTACGCGGTAAAACTTTTCAAAGATTTTCTTAAGATTTTCTTTCTTAATACCCTGTCCTGTGTCACGAATGGAGAGGTAAAGGTTGTCTTCGGTGTTCCAAGTCTTTATATATACGTTCAGTGACTGATTGGGTTTGGCATATTTGACGGCATTGTCCAGTAGATTGAAGATAACGTTCTGGAAGTGCATCTCGTCTACATACATCGTAGAGTCTATTGCTTCAATGTCTGTATAGACTTTTCCGCCTGTATGTTCGACACGGAGGGTAAACGACTTGGCTATCGTTTCAACCATCTCGTTGAGGTCTAAGTATTTCTTCTTGAGCACAGCACTCTTCCTATCATACATACTCATCTGCAGCACTTTCTCTACAAGGTATCGTAGACGCTTTGACTCGTCATTGATCACTCCTCCTAGATGGCTAACCATGTCGGGCGATTTGGTGAGGCTCTTATCGTTCATCATCTGTGCCGCAAGTGAGATACTAGCAATAGGTGTCTTCAGTTCGTGCGTCATATTGTTGATGAAATCGTTCTTAATCTCTGAATATCGTTTCTGTCTGAATATAACGACAATCGTGTAGATGAATGTCACTAGCAATACGAATGTAAATAGTACAGACGGAATCATAAAACGTACACTTGAGAAGATGTAGCTGTTCATGTCTGGAAAATGTACCTTTACTATTCCCATACGATTGGGTGGGTCGTTGCGGAACAATGTCTGGCTGAACGAATTGTCTTCGCCATCATCTACATAGTCGGGGCATCTATATACCTCTCGTCCATCAACGGTTGTGACGGTGAAGTGGTATGGGATGTTGATTCCGTTATTCATCATCTCAGCCTTTAAGTCTTGATCGAGTAGTTTGAAGTTAACCCTCTCTTTCAAAGGCTTCTCTGAAGCAGAATAAAGGATGTCGTATACCACCTCATCAAGCATGCTCTTTTGGTACACATACCTGTTACGCACAATCTCTTGCATACTGCGTTTGGTAGCAGAAATAGAGCTGCTATCATTTCGCAGAATCATTGCTTTGGGCGTTTCGGATGGTTTCATCTTCATGGTCTTCATCTCAAATGAAGAATAGGTGTTGCCGAGTTCGTCCGTATTGTTGTTCTTGTGCGATGCGGTAGAGGCGTCTTCTTGATTGGTAGGTTCTGAGTCCTTAGAAGCTGCAGATCGTTCCGTCTTGTCAATGTTCTTTTCAAGATAGCGCAAGGTTTCGTTAAGCTCCATATTGCGCGATGCTTGGTAAAGGGCTCGGTTCACAGATTCGTCGAATTGTTCCAACTTCATGTCTGCCATTTCTTCAATATAATTCAATTGAAGCAATAGCAAGGCGATGAATGAAAGCCCCATTATAATAGCGACGGTCCAAATCGTTTTCTTCTTCATATATCTATCAGTCTACAAGGGCAGTAGGTATGGTGTTAAGCACGTACACCTTTCACCCTATGTTGTTGCTTGCAAAAGT
>CAVHUZ010000142.1:0-3069 GCA_963639545.1 Bacteroidaceae bacterium | reverse complement strand
GTTAAGGTGGGAGATGTATTAAAATTGCATTATGTCACAGAAAGTGAAGGCAGAACAAGAGTACTTAGTTCTACATTGATTCAGCTTCCCACAAACCTTAACTACGCCAGACATGTAAATGGAAGGGTAGAAAAAAGAAGGGACAAAGATTTTGCTTTCTTGAAGTCTGATTCTGTCAGATGCTTTATTGCGCCCAACATTGTACAGGAGTATGATTTAAAGAATGGCGACAACGCAAGGAGTCTGATAGTCTATGATTACAACAAAAAGAAAGAATCGTGGAATTGGGTCTGTTTAAAAATTATGAAATGATGAAAAAAGACAGTAGCATATACGATCGCTTTAAGGGCGCGCTTTACGGACAAGCCATTGGTGATGCCTTGGGACTCGGTACCGAAGGGATGACCGACGAGGATATGGCTTGGAAATATCCTAACGGTATACAGCATTACAATCAGATATTCCAAGACCGCCATCGTAAGAGATGGAAGATTGGCGACTGGACTGATGATACCGATATGATGCTATGCATTGCTGAAGCAGTGATAGAAGACCGAGGTGTCAACTTCATGAATATTGCCAAACACTTCAAAGCTTGGTCACAAGGCACACCTATGGGCATCGGAGAAAACACATACAAGGTCTTGATGATGGGCGAGTATATAGAGAAACCGTTTGAGGTCTCCCAAATGGTATGGAAGATGAGCAAGTATCTGTCTGCAGCCAATGGAGGCTTGATGCGCACTTCTGTTGTCGGACTCTTCCCGAAAGAAGTAAGGACATGCGCAGAGGCTATATGCCAACTGACGCATTACGACCCAAGATGTGTGGGTTCTTGTGTGATTGCCTCAGAGCTAATTCATGCTTTGGTGTATGGAAAGGAACCACCGTTACGATATCAAATGGAAGATACTGCCCAACAATACAACCTATGCATATGTGATTACATATCCAAAGCCTGGCAGGAACAGAACGTCAATAATCTTGTGGATTATAATCACATGGGTTATACGTTGGTGACGCTCTCCGTAGCCCTTTGGGCTTATTGGCATACATCATCGTTTGAAGAAGGGTTGCTTGCCGTTGTGAATGCTGGAGGTGACGCCGATACTAATGCTGCAATAGCTTGTGCCATTCTTGGTGCGAAATACGGGTTCAGTAGTATCCCAACCGAATATGTTGACGGCTTGTTGTACAAAGAACAATTGGAGAGAGTTGTTAACGATTTGGCCTCCATTTGCATAAAGGAATAGACTCAATCTATGCGTGCCCCTAATTGCTCTGCTCATCACTTGTAGGCGCTGGTGCGGGTTCTGCGGAAGGAGTAGGCGCAGGCACACTGGGCGACGCGGGTAAAGACGCAGGGGATGAAGAGGCTGATGAGGTCTTAGAAGGTGATGGAACAGAAGCCTTAGAGGTAGAAGCTTGGGCGTTTTTCTTCTTTTCCTCGGGTGGTGTGGGAGAAGCAAACTCGCCTGCCTTTTGGGTCAAGAAACCTGTATACTCGCTACAAATCTTAGGCGAATAGCAACTGAAGATATTGTTAGCAAAGAGGATATCGGTGATCTTGTTGTTGCGGACATAGTCTTTCATGTTCTTCTTGAAATAACGATAGTCTACCACGTGTATCTCCTCAAACGAATAGAAGAGGTATCCGGGGAGTGCATTACCAAAGCTATCTTTGAGAATCAGCACACGACGATGGTTCTTCGTAGACGTCACCACACGCGTGATGCGGGCATCTGAGCCCATAAAGGTAGAATAAGCGCCACTAGCACCATCCTTAAACTTTAGGAAGAATGCGCTCTTATAAGTCTTGCCCTCGCCAGTCACCTCATACTTATCATTGATTCTGTAATCCGTATAATACGTTGTATAGGTCACGTCTTTGGGTACATAATAGACAAAGTCTTCTGGGTTCTGCTTCACTGCGATATCCTTTGAGTAGCCATACATGCTGCCCACAAAGCGATGCACCACACGCTGCTCATAGCTAGAAAGCGGTTTGAACGGCACCTTTGCCACCTTAGCAAACTGCTCTGCGGCATAATAGGCGCCCAGCGGTGCCCAATGGTGGTCCGTGCGTAGGTAGATGTCCTCTTTGGCATGACTGCCCAGTGCCGAATAGATATCCACTGCATGCACGCCGGGTGCGAGATGAGCATAGATATTGTTAATGGTGGGACGCTCTTCACGGGAACACTTACGGGCTTTCTCTGGGATATAGAAGTCCACTGCCGTCGGAATCACCATACAATAGACGTTGACCCCGTCACCAAAGACCTCCTTATACTTGTTGGCCGATTGGGCATACTCCACTCCACCCTTTGCGCTACCGCCGTATGCCATCAGCGCACGCGTCTTATTGCCGCTTCCCACGATGATGATACCAAGGTTGGCTATCTTAGCTTTTTCATCTGCCGTCACCTTATTATTATACTTTCCTGCATAGCGTTCGTCCATTTCTCCATCATCCGTCGCTTTTCCAGCATCAGCAGATGCGTGGAAGGTGATCTGATTCTCGTCATCACCGATATGCAGTTGGAGCAGATTCTTCTCCTCCATACTTGCCATCATGAAGACATCACGGTAGGGTTCGCTATCACTAAACCAGATATTGATCTCCTTGGTGAAATCGCCAGCAAACAGCTTTTCCCAACTAAAGCTAGGGAAGGATGCCAGTTCACGTTTCTCTAGTTCCGAGTAGGTGCTGCGTGGCATCGTATCAAACACGAAGGCGAGCGCAACAAACGCCACCATCATGAGGCCTATGTAGATTTTGTTATGCATAAACAGATGATCAAGAGTTTTAGAATCGGGTATAGATAAAGGCATTATTGGTAGCACCTACAAGCAATGCTACGCTCAGTATCAGCAGGGCGACAGATACCAAGAAGCGAGATGCCAATGAGAGATGTTGACTTATACGTGCATCGGTGCTGAGATAGCGGTGGAAGAGGCGACTCGTCGTGTCATAGACAGGCATACACATCACCACGCCCACTACCCAAAGCCAGAAGTGATCCATCACGGCGCTCTCTGCCGTGAAATCGTATAAGGCAGTGGGGG
>CAVHUZ010000141.1:0-3219 GCA_963639545.1 Bacteroidaceae bacterium | reverse complement strand
ATGTTACAGGTATAAGATGCGCGTTGATTACTTGCGAAGAGAACAAAAAAGCAAATAATAGGATCAATAGTTTCTTCATATTCATATTATTTAAAAGAGTTAGACTTTTCTTTTAGTTATTGCAAATATAAGATTTTGCATGCTTACTAACAAGTGGTAGGTAAGGAAGCATATTGGTTTTAACTTTTTTAAATCCCACTCGTTAATCATCTGCAACGTGACACAATATTAAAAGTTGACCTTTAAGGAGACCACCACTTCGCGTCCACGCAAAGGACGAAGATAGTAATGGTAGTTTAATCCCGAGAAAGAGGATTCTTGGTAAGCTTTCTTGTTCAAAAGATTGGTGGCATGGAGGATTAACGCCAGTCGCTTAGAGATGAAGTAATCTACGGTGGCGTCAAGGAACGACACGTTGTAGTAATGAGACTGACGTAGCTCCAATAGGTTATACTCCCAAGAGAGGTTCACACCCAATCGGGACACTGGATACAACGTAGCACGTAGCACATTATAGTAGGATGTCAAAGTGGTATTCTGCTGATAGGCATTGGCATCTTGCCAAGACACATTGCAAGTAAATTGGTTGCTAAGCTGCATCCATTTGCACTTGTTCCATCCCAAGGCTAAAGAATAAGTGATGACATTGTATGTGACATAACAATCGGCGTCATTCTGTACCACGGGCGTCTGCGAGCGATTGTAGTTGAGCGAGGTGTTGAGATTCAATCCCGCATCTTGCCATTTCTTCGTAATGACTGAGGAAACAAAGGTCTGTTTGGACTTCTTGTCGCGCCAAAGTGGTTGCACTATCGTGTACTGGTCAGTGTATACGTAAGAACTTGTATGATCGGATGTGTCCCATGACTGCGTCGCAATCAGATTCCATGTGAACATATGTATCAGGTCGGTGTAGTTGAGAGCCAACGATAGATTCTTACTCTTCCCCCACCCCCAACGATCCAAAGATGTCACTTGGGTGCGGTAGCTAGAATAGAAGGTTGGACGTAAAGGGATGTCTGATGACAGATTATTACTGATGGCTGCGCCAAACTTGAAACTCCAAAACATACTGAAGGTGTGGCTCCAGCGTAACGATGGTGCGAGATAGAACTTGTTGCTCTGTCGATGCTGATCCTCCCAAGCCAACTGCGACACAAAGCCATGTACGGGGACGCCTACCACAAGAAATCCTTTGTTATAATGGAAGGTAAACTGTGGCGTGAGGAGATTATCGAGATAAGCCACGGTGCGTTTGGGCTGTAGCTCATTAACGGTCATCCAGTCTTTGCGATAAACCATCTGATAGGATAAAGAAAGCATATGGCTACTTATCGGGAAGGCAAAACTCATCCGATTAGACGTATATAATCTACTGAAATCTATCGTTTGGTTCTTACTATAGATGGGTGCTGCCGTGAGCGAATCGTTTACGTCTAGATGCTCGGACCTTTGGTAATAGCGCACAAAGGAGGAGATTTCGCCCATTTGCCGACCAATGCTCACGGTTGCACGCAACTTATTCTGAACGTAAAAGGGATGCGAGCGCAGGAGATTGAGCATCGACGTCTGATTACTATGAACCAAAGCGCTATTCTTTTGGCTCTGAACGCTTGCCGTCAGTTGGTTTTTGAGGTAGAGTTTGGAGCCATTGCTCTCAAATGTAAAGGATGGTTTGAGCCACCATTGCTTGGTTTGTGCAACGTTGCTTTCAAACAAAGAAGCTGTGGTAGCACCTCCGTAATTGTAATAGGTGCTGTCTTCGTCGTCCTGATGACTCTCTAGGTAGGAGATATTGGTACGAAGATGACTCACCTCATTGATCCTTGTTAGATGGTTGAAGCCAACCGAATAGGACTTGTTTCGATAATAGCGTGCTTGCGGTATCGGCAAAAGTTTGACGCTGCCTATGCCCACCCAAGAAGTGGGAAGGGACACAACGCCGTTAGGATCGGTATAATCCACTTGTTCTTGAAAGTCATAAGAGAGATCTGTGCCAGTATTATTGGTCTTAGCAGTAACAAAGATTTGGTTGCGGGGAGCTATATTGATAAGGGTCAGCTTGCCGTTCCACAACGTGTGATCGCCCCAGCCAGCACCTACAACCAGTTCACCAAAGGGTTTCGACTTATACCCTTTCTTCAGTTTGATGTTGAGCGTAGCTTGATCGGAAGGTACTTTGTCTTTCAGCACACGGATAGGTTGATCGTTCTCCATCACTTGCACTTGCGCCACAGCCTCCACGGAAAGGTTGCGTGTGGCTTGGTTATATTGGTTACCCAAGAGGTCTTGCCCCTCAATATTAAACTTATTGATAGGTTTTCCTTTATAGGTTATCTGTCCCGTGTTAGCCACCTCTACACCTGGAAGTTTCTTTAATACATCTTCAATGTATCGATCGTTCTTATCCTTAAAGGCAGCTACGTTATAGTTGATTGTATCTTTGTGTATATCAATAGGCTTTAGCTTCACCACCACTTCTTTCATGGTCGTTGCTTGCTGCCTAAGTTTCACCTGTGTCAACTGCTTCCGTTGGTTGGCATCTATCCTTAGTTTCTCATAGCCAAGGGTAGCAAACTCAACCCACCGCACCTTACTTGACATGGTAAGCGTATATTTGCCATCGGCATCAGTGATGGTATAGGACGCGATTTTGCCACGTTCGTCTAAAGCCCTACACGTTACCGAGGCAATACCTGCGTTGGTTTGCTTGTCTACCACCACACCTGCCACACTGCTATTTTGCTGCGCATAACACACAAGAACATAGAAGTGTAGCAATAGAAATATTAGTACTTTTCTCAAAACTTATTCTTTTTCGATTGGATTATAAGGTCTTTCAGCAAAATCGTCGGGGCTTCCATCCACTATTTGAGTATGAAAGTTCTGCAGCATAACCGTCGTAGGATCTACGCTTTCATTACGAAAGGCTTCCAATGCCTTCTCACGAGTGGTCTTCAATAGCTTAGAAGGTTTTCGCAGATACACTTCCTTGCCTTGCGCATCATTAACCAAACCATTCATTGTAAACTTAAAATTGCCTTTATCTTCTTCTAAGAGAAAAATCAATCCTGGCAATCCATCGAAGAGATAAGGTCCATAAAAGATGGGGTAATCAGCCGAATACCATGCTGTCCACTTACGTCCGCCAAACTCACAAGTAGCTTTAGAGCAGTTTACACCTAAGATTGTCGAGTCTCCTTCTTCTAGATTCCAACC
>CAVHUZ010000140.1:0-3338 GCA_963639545.1 Bacteroidaceae bacterium | reverse complement strand
CACTCAGTAGCGATGCCAGTGTGACGGTGCACGTCAACCTTAAATATTTCAAAGGAGCAAATGCTGCAGCCCTCAATGATTCCTTGATGCGGATGGGAATCCTGCAACCCAATTATTTCGCCACATCCTATCAGTCTTTAGACGTTCAGCATACGGTGAAAAGCTTCGTTCGGCAGTTTGTTGCTGACTATCAACAAATCCAGAAAACCATCTTGCAACAAGAGGCTGATGCACACCCCGTGTTGCACTACTACTATAAGGTAGATGCTCAGGTGCTAGCTGGTAAAGGCGATAACCTTATCTACGTAGCACACGTTAATAGTTATTTAGGTGGCGATGCGCCTGAACAATATCTCCTTGTGCGTAACATAGACAAGAACGGTAAATGGATACACTTGGATGAAGCCTTTGGTCAAGAACAACTTTCCTCATTGACGGATGACGTGACCGAGCAGCTTATGGAGCAACTAGATGTTGCCGATACCGTAGCATTGAGAAAGCAAGGATACTTTGTGGGTATTAAGCGCTACCTTCCTGACAACTTCATGTTGTTTGATGATAGTGTTAAGTTTGTCTATGTGCCCAACGAAATCAATGCAAAGCAAGTAGTGGTAAAGATAAAGCTATAAACGAGCAATCACAATAAGAATATGCAAAAGATACTACAATATTTTCCACATCTTACGGAGAAACAAGTTAAGCAGTTTGAGATGTTAGGTGCACTCTATACCGATTGGAATGCAAAGATCAACGTCATCTCACGCAAAGACATCGAAAACCTTTATCTCCATCATGTGCTTCACTCATTAGCCATAGCCAAAGAGATCAACTTCAGAGACGATACGCAAATCCTAGACTTTGGAACCGGGGGCGGTTTCCCGGGTATACCATTGGCCATCATGTTTCCGAAAGTTCATTTCAAGATGATTGATCGTACTGCTAAGAAGATCAGAGTGGCAACAGAGATTGCTTCTGCTATAGGATTGAACAATGTCACCATAGAGCAGAAGAGTGGGGAAGAGGAAAAAGGCAAATACGATTTTGTAGTGTCAAGAGCCGTGATGCCTCTGCCCGACCTTGTGAAGATAGTACGTAAAAACATTGGTAAGGAACAACATAATGCGATTTCTAATGGTGTCATTGTACTCAAGGGTGGAAATCTTGAAGCTGAAACAGCACCTTTCCGTCGTTTTGTTATGAAAGAAGACATTTCGCAATGGTTTAAAGAGGAATGGTTTAAAGAAAAGTATTTGGTTTATCTGCCTTTGTAATAAAGGGCGGTGAACATTTAGATGACATTTAACCGAAACATTATGGAAGCAAATAATAACAAAGAGGGTCAACTCCAGATTAAGGTGTTCGAGTGTAACATGTTTGGTGAAAACACTTACATCGTTTCCGATTCCTCTAATGAATGTGTGATAATAGACTGTGGCGCTCTTTATTCAGGAGAGTTTCAAGCGATGTCAGAATATATTCGCTCTAATAATCTGCGGCCCGTACATCTCTTAGCAACGCATGGACACGTGGATCATCACTTTGGTGATAATGATGTGCTTGAAACATATGGTTTAAAGGCAGAGATGTCAGAAGCAGATCTTGGGCAACTAACGACAGTGAAGGAGCAAGCAAAAGAGCGATTCCATTTGGACATAGATCTCAACTTCCCGATACCCGAGACCTTTATAGAGGACGAAGATGTCATCAAGTTTGGTAATCATCAGTTCTCCGTAATCAGTACTCCTGGACATAGCCCAGGCTCCGTTTGTTTCTACGAAAAGGAAGAGCAGGTGCTATTTACAGGTGATACATTGTTCAAGGGTAGTATCGGACGAACTGATTTTCCTGGTGGAAGTATGTTTCAGATAATCAATAGCTTGCGCTTCTTGGCTCAACTACCTGATGAAACCAAGCTATATCCTGGTCATGGCGAACCCACCACGATAGGCTTTGAAGTGGCGCACAATCCCTATATGGATAGATGACGGGTGAGAAGATAATCTTAGGGATAGACCCTGGTACCAATGTCATGGGATATGGCATACTGCGCGTATTGGGCAATCGTGCCCAACTGGTGGTCATGGGAGTGATTGACATGCGCAAGGAACGTGATGCTTATCTCAAGTTAGGCAAGATTTTTGATCGTGTCACAGCCATCATTGACGAGTATCTTCCCGACGAACTGGCCATAGAAGCGCCTTTCTTTGGAAAGAACGTGCAGTCAATGCTCAAGCTAGGTAGAGCTCAAGGCGTAGCAATAGCAGCCGCTATCCATCATTCCGTGCCCATACATGAGTATGCGCCGCTTAAGATCAAGATGGCCATCACGGGCAACGGACAGGCCAGTAAAGAGCAGGTGGCAGGTATGTTGAAGCGAATGTTGCATCTCTCAGATCAACAAATGCCCGAGTTTATGGACGCAACCGATGCCCTCGCTGCAGCTTATTGCCACTTCTTACAGATGAGTAGGCCTTCCACCGATGCAAAGCATTATGGGTCTTGGAAAGATTTTGCCATCCGGAACAAAGATAGAATTAGTAAAATATGAACGTTTAGAAAATAATAACAATGAAGAAATTAATGATTATTGCCGTGCTGATGACCTTAGTTCTAAGCACCGCTAGCGCACAGCGCGTGTATAAGCAGATATACGATGCGGCTTATAAGATAGCAAGCGACCCTAAAGAGGATATCGATGTCAGAAAGCTAGAGTCGTTTAAGGTAGATGCTGTAACTTACCTGAACACCAAAACACTTTCCATTCTCTCTGAGCAGGAGAAGACTTTAAAACCTAATGAGGTGGCGCATCTTAACAATCAGCTCGACTCTATGGCTTATTTTATGTACGATTATGTCAATCTCTTCTCAAAGGAATATGGCAAAGCCAAAAATGACAAGCAACGTAAGCAGGTAGTGGAGATGTTTCGTTATGTGAGCATCAACACACCTTTATATAATGATCCCGATAAGGAGATGGTGTTGTCCTACTATAACCGTGAGGATTATCTTACAAGATTTTCCTTAGATACCAACTGGGTTTTGGCTGATTTGATTATAAAGGACATGCTAAAAGATAAATAAATGGATTGTGTGGGCACACAGTAAATTTGTTGGTAAAATACTTGACTTATATTTGCAAGGACTAATAAAATTCCTTAACTTTGTGCTCGTTATCCTAAAAACAATCTTTTTACCTTAAGAAAAAAAGAACTAATACCTATTGAAGATAGAAGCGATTACCTGTGAAGGCAATCGCTTTCTTTGTTATTAGGCAGTTTGCTGTATTTTTGATTCGTCCCGATTGTTCTTCGTTCGTGGTGCTACATTGGAACGTTACC
>CAVHUZ010000139.1:0-3441 GCA_963639545.1 Bacteroidaceae bacterium | reverse complement strand
CCATCATTGTATCCCCTGGTAAATGTAAAGCAAATTGCGTTTGTTCAAGATTAAGTTTCTCTAAATTTATTACCCAAGTAGGATTCGTAGATGTTGTATCCTTTGGGATGGTATCGCCAAGTGCGACATCTAGATTGCCACCTTTTAAGTCTGCTACATTGACCCTAACAGAATCAGTAAGTAGATCTATTCCATGGCTCTCCAAGTGTAACTGTTTCAGTGTTCCTTTTACTCTACAGTCACCGATTAAGTTTGCCGTGTTTACTTTGGTGTGTTTTAGGGTTATACCATCCACTTCTACCTGACCACGCAATAAAGGCCATAACCGCACATCGGCTATAAGCTGTTTCATATCTGCGATGGTATCAGTCACAGATGGAATAGAATCGTTAGGTTTTGTTACCTGCAAACTGTCCATTTGCAAATATAAAGGAAACGAGAGATGCACATCTCGTATGGTCACCTGCATATTGGTTTTCTCTGTAGCATAATGCGCCATCTTATTTACTGCCCAACACTGAATGGGTGGACAGTAGAGCAATAATGACAGAACAACAAACACGATAATCGGTGTGAGCAAAATTGCCAAAGCACATTTTAATAGTTTCTTCATTTTCACTATTCTTGATTTCGACAATATGTGGTGATAGATGGCGTAAGTCTTTATTAACAGAAACGGTCTCTCTTAGTAACTCAGCCAAGAGAGACCGTCATTCTTATTTTACTAAGTAGGGTCTGAATAAACAATTAATATGCAAATAAAGGATAATCTTTCATTGTTGCATTGACTTTTTCACGTACACTAGCAATCACTTGATCGTTTTCGGGATCACGAAGCACCTCGTCAATCAGATCGGCCACAAGATGCATCATGTCTTCTTTAGCACCACGAGTAGTCATGGCTGCAGTTCCTAGTCGTATTCCTGATGTAAGGAAAGCAGAACGTGTGTCAAATGGCACCATATTCTTATTTACAGTGATATCAGCAGCTACGAGTGCATTTTCAGCCAACTTACCTGTCAATTCTGGATATTTAGGGCGTAGGTCTAGCAACATTGAGTGATTGTCAGTTCCACCACTTACGATATCAAAACCTTTGTCGATAAGATCTTGTGCCAAGACAACTGCGTTGCGTTTTACTTGTAAAGCATATTCCTTCCAGCTTGGTAGAAGGTTCTCACCAAAGCCTACAGCTTTAGCTGCAATCACGTGTTCGAGCGGACCACCTTGTGTACCTGGGAACACAGCCGAATTGAGTAGAGAGCTCATCATACGCACCTCCCCTTTCTTAGTTACTTTACCAAATGGATTGGGGAAATCCTTTCCCATCATAATAACGCCTCCGCGTGGACCACGAAGTGTCTTATGGGTTGTAGTGGTAACGATGTGAGCGTATTTCACTGGATTGTTTAGCAGACCAGCAGCAATCAGTCCTGCAGGATGTGCCATATCTACCATAAAGATTGCACCAACTTCGTCTGCTATCTTACGCATACGTTCATAATCCCATTCGCGACTATAAGCAGATCCACCGCCAATAATCAACTTTGGCTTATGCTCTAGTGCCAAGCGTTCCATCTCATCATAATCCACCCTTCCTGTTTCTTTATTTACATTGTAACCTATAGGGTGATACAATATACCAGACGTATTGACTGCGGATCCATGTGACAAGTGCCCTCCATGATCAAGATTCAGCCCCATAAAGGTATCGCCAGGTTTTAAGCATGCAAGCAAAACAGCGGCATTAGCTTGTGCGCCTGAGTGAGGTTGTACATTTGCAAATTCTGCACCAAAGAGTTCTTTTACACGATCACGTGCAATGTTTTCCACTTGGTCCACCACTTGGCAACCTCCGTAGTAGCGATGTGCGGGTAAGCCTTCTGCGTATTTATTGGTTAGATAAGAACCCATTGCATTCATCACCTCATCGCTGACAAAGTTTTCAGATGCAATTAGTTCCATACCTCTCAACTGACGTTGATGCTCTCTCTCAATAAGATCGAAGATTTCAGTGTCTTTTCTCATAATAGAATTATTTAAGATTATTATATAAATCAACAAAGCTTAGCCTCATCCATCTTCTGCTCTTTGCCACAATAATGACATTTAAGCAATCGTGCTTCTTTATTAACCACATTAAAGATAGTGTGCATTGGCTCGTTGTTGGTTATACATTTGGGGTTATTACACTTAACAATACCTTTGAGCATATCAGGTGTCTCCACTGTTTTCTTCTCCACCACCTCATAGTCTTTAATAATATTAAGCACCATACAGGGCGCAATCATTGAAAGGCGTGAAATCTCATCATCAGTAAAGAACTTATCACTTACCTTGATAATACCTTTGGTCCCTACTTTTTTTGAAGTAAAATTATATCCAATGGTCACAGGGGTATTCAAAGACTGTAACTTTAGCAGATTTACCACATCAAATGTTTTATCTACAGGAATATGATCAATCACCGTTCCATTCTCAATGGCGGCTACTAGACGTTCTTTCTTACTCATTTCTTTACAACTTTTATTCTGATAATGTTTAGCCGATAATGGTCTTATCATGTTTGATATCATCCAAGGTTATGCCTAAGCAATGACAATAAATAGCCTCACGTGCAAAAAGACCATTCTTGGCTTGTTGGATATAATAAGCATGCGGATTGGTGTCAACGTCATAAGCAATTTCGTTGACGCGTGGCAGAGGGTGAAGTATCTTCATATTAGACCTTGCTTTACCTAACATATCATTCTTAAGGATGTATATATTCTTGACACGTTCATATTCCATCAAATCAGAAAAACGCTCTTTCTGAACACGAGTCATGTAAAGAATGTCTGCATCGGCTATTACATCCTCATTAAACTCTTCATGCTCAAAATACTTGATATTGTGCTCATGACAATAAAGTTTATACTCATCAGGCATAGCAAGTTCTTTAGGAGCGATAAAATGGAAAGTGGGATTGAAATGGCGCATTGCCATAATCAAAGAATGCACAGTACGTCCATAACGCAAATCGCCTACGAGATAAATATTTAAGTTATCCAATCTTCCTTGAGTCTGATATATAGTATAAAGATCCAAGAGACACTGCGATGGATGTTGATGAGCACCATCTCCTGCATTCACAATAGGAACGGGCGCTACCTCTGATGCATATTGCGCAGCACCCTCAATATAGTGGCGCATAACGATAACATCCGCATAGTTTGACACCATCAAAATAGTATCTTTTAGGGTTTCGCCCTTACTCACACTTGAAACTTTAGCATCAGTAAATCCTATAACGCGTGCACCCAAGCGATTAGCTGCCGTTTCAAAACTGAGGCGAGTTCGTGTTGAAGGTTCGTAGAACAAAGTCGCAATAACCTTCCCCTTAAGCAATTCACGATTAGGGTGTTTTTCAAACTCTTGCGCCATCTCAATTAGATATAAAAT
>CAVHUZ010000138.1:0-3501 GCA_963639545.1 Bacteroidaceae bacterium | reverse complement strand
GCATTAGATTCTTTGAAATATTTAAGGTTGACGTGCACCGTCACACTGGCATCGCTACTGAGTGAGGCGGTGGTGTCTACCGATATACTATCCAATGACGCAGTTACTGCCTTAGGAGTACCATTGCCACATGCTAATAGCAGCAACATCGCAGTAAGAGAAAGCATCATATGTAAAACGTTCTTTTTCATATCACCGACAAAGTTACGAATTATTTTGTTTAACTTTGCATACATAGAAACAATAATCCGAATAGGAATCTATAAATAAGCATAATATGATTAAAGCAGCTTTGTTTGATCTCGATGGTGTATTGATAGATAGCGAACCCCAGTATACCACGTTTTGGGGAAACACCTTTCAGACCTATTACCCAGGTTCTGACCATCTAGAGTTAAAGATTAAAGGACAAACCCTAACGCAGATTTTTGATGCTTACTTTCCGGATGTTGAAGTGCAAGAACATATCACGGAAGCGCTCAATCTGTTTGAGAGCAAGATGGATATGGACTATGTGAAAGGCGCAAGTGAGTTTCTCATGCAATTGAAAGAGAATGGCTATAGGACTGCGGTAGTAACTAGTTCTAATCAGGTCAAGATGGAGAATGTCTATCGTTGCCATCCTGAATTTAAGTCGCTTTTCAATCGTATCCTCACATCCGAAGATTTTACCAAGAGCAAACCCGACCCTGAATGTTATATAAAGGCCATGCAATTGCTTGACGTACAGCCGAACGAGACCTACGTTTTCGAGGATAGCATCAATGGTCTAAATAGCGCAAAAGCCTCCGGCGCACATGTTGTGGGACTAGCCACAAGTAACCCAACAGAACGAATTTCTCCACTGTGTGACGAGGTAATCGACGATTTCTCTGCACTGAAAGTAAATACGAATAGCGACCATCTATTTTAATAAATAGCCTAAGATCTGGCTATGCACGCTTTATGCATGGACAGATCTTATGCTAAAGGAAACACACGCAAAGCGTTATCGGTAGTAATCTTTGCAACGTCTTCTATTGTTCGGTCGTAACTTTCTGCCAAGCAACGACACACCTCAAGGACGTAACTACTTTCGTTTCGCTTTCCTCTGTATGGCGTAGGGGCAAGATATGGGCTATCTGTTTCAAGCACGATGCGTTCAAGTGGAACTGACTGTGGCAAGTCTGTCCGCAGATGACTACTCTTAAACGTTGAAACACCACCGATTCCTAAACAAAATTTATCCATCTCTAAGTAATGCTCTGCTTCGTGCGGATTACCCGTAAAGCAATGAAACACGCCTCCAACCAGTTCTTTCTGATACGGCTTTAGTATATGGAGCAGTTCGTTTTGCGCACGACGGCAATGAATCATCAAAGGCAATTGGTATTGAACCGCCCATTCCACTTGCCGTTCGAATGCGACAAGCTGTTCTTTCTCAAATTCACGAGTCCAATAGAAATCCAATCCCACCTCTCCTATACCGATAAACGATTCTCTTTCTAGAATCTCTTCCATCTTTGAGAGAACCTCAGCATAATCAGCATGCACCTCTTCTGGTTGCAGACCTATCATGGGATAGCAATAGCCCTTATAGATTTGGCTTAGCCTCAACACCTCCGCCACCGAAGGAAGGTCTATTGCTGGCAGAAAAATCTTGCCTACCCCTGAAGCTTTAGCTCTGTTGATACACACTTCTAAATCATCTGCAAAAGCTTCATCATATAGATGAGCATGCGTATCTATCATCATATCGTTATCTGAAGAGATTTACCTTACTTATTACGTTTCATCATCTTGGCCGTGTAACTCTCTAGTTCAACTAGTTTGGCTGGATCTACAGACAAACGTTTTAAGCATTCTGCTGCTTGTTCAAAATAAGAAGTGATGCGTTCTTGCGCCAATCGGTCTATCTCAAGATCATCGTAAAGATCTCGTACTTGTTTAATCTTTTCTTGTGGATCAAACTTTTCTGCCGAAAGCAATTCATCCAAACGACCTCTTTGTTCAGCCGATGCCTTCAGATAAGCATTGATTAGCATGAATGTCTTCTTATTCGAAACGATATCTCCTCCTTTCTGTTTGCCAAACACTTCAGGTGTTCCATACACATCAAGATAGTCGTCTTGCAACTGGAAAGCAAGCCCTATCAGTTCACCATATTTATATAGTACATCAGCATCCTCTTCCGAAGCACCAGCCAAGATTGCTCCCATCTTGAGTGCACAAGCTAGAAGCACGCTAGTCTTTAGGCGAATCATCTCGATGTATTCTTCCTCGGTCACATCATTACGCGATTCAAACTCCATATCCATCTGTTGTCCTTCACCTATCTCAAGAGCTGTCTCTGTAAAGAGGTCAAGCGTTTGGGGAAGCAACTTAGCATCCACGTCCATCATGCGTTGGTAAGCTAGGACTAGCATCGTGTCGCCCGAGAGGATGGCTTGATTTGCATTCCAACGTGTATGTACCGTTGGCTTTCCTCTTCTCATAGACGCATGATCCATCAAGTCATCATGCAGAAGCGTGTAGTTATGATAGGTTTCCAATGCACAAGCAGCCGAAATGATGCTTTCGGGATTATCCTTATATAGATTATAAGCCAAGAGCATCAAGGTTGGGCGAATACGTTTGCCACCAAGCAATAGCTCATAACGGATTGGCTCATACAATTGTTTGGGCTTACGGAGATAAGACTGCTCAGATAGATATTTGTTCACCAAGTCTAAGATTTCGTTGGATGTCATCATATATGTCGTGTGTTATTATTATTTCAATATGTTATTTCATTTTGTTTCAAAGTTTAAATACAATAGGGATTTCAACCATCGTATCACATGGTTTACCATTCTCTGTTCCTGGTTTCCATTTGCCCATCATCTGCATTACACGCAACGCTTCGGCCTCTAGTTGTGCATCAGCGCTTTGTTTGACTTTGATTTCGGTGGGCTTGCCTTGCGCATCAATAATCATCGTGACACTCACCATGCCCTGTGTACCACTGGCTTTGGCTGATGCTGGATACTTAAGCGTTTTGGTAAGCCATTGCATAAATGCCACCCAACCACCAGGAGGCGTTGGCGTAGACGTTGCAGGATGAGGCGGTTTCTTTTCTTGCTGATCATTAACAGCTATAGGAGTAGCCGTTTCGGTTGTTTGAGGCGAAACGATCTTTTGTACTTCGGGTTCTTGCGTAGCTTCATCAACAGGCGTCACTTCGGTAGTGGTGGTTACGTCTGTTCCTGATTGAGGCGTGATATGCTCGTCTTTCTTTATTCCTTCATCCTTGATCTCCTTAATCTCTTTAATATTCAGACGGTCAAGTTTCTTAGGATCAAGTTTCTCTTGTGGTACCGAGGATTGTTTGGGTGTTTGATCCACGGCAGGTACCATATCAATATCTTTAGCCAATCGACGCAACAAGGCATCATCTATATCACTGTCATCGTCAGAGGATGTGCTATATTCAAGAGCAACTAAAAGCAAAGTTAGCGCCACTATCAATCCCAACAAGAAGCC
>CAVHUZ010000137.1:0-3655 GCA_963639545.1 Bacteroidaceae bacterium | reverse complement strand
AATCTTATATACTTGTCATAATATCGCTGCATAGCTTATCTCCTTTTCCGTAAATATTGGTATGTCACGCAAGGTGTTTGCTTTCAGCGACAAATTTAGCAAAAAATATCGAAAAGCAATGATTCACACGGATTTATTTACTTTCCCCAGAGACATCATTTGCATCTTCGTTGGCTGCAATGATAAGCCCAGATACGAAAAAAGAGTGCTTCACGTTAAAGCGATACCACCTCTAGACGAGGTGAAGCATTTAACGGAAGCACCCTTTTACTTATAGGAACAAAAGCACGAGGTTACATATTCTCACATTCGTCCTCGGCTTCTTTTGCGATTTTCTCTTCTGCAGTGGTCACTCTTACTTGGTATCCTATCTTCTGAAACTCCTTCTCAATCTTCTCCACCGTAGTCTTATCAGCATCATAGGTGATGGTTACCTTCTGATCTTCTACGCTGGTCTGGATTTTCTTCACACCTTTGGCAAAGCGGAGGTTGCTCTTGATCTTGTTCTCACAACTCTCGCAGTGCATCTGTGGATGGGTGGTGAAGATGACGGTTTGGATGTTCTTGGCCGATGCCATCACCGCAATGACAAGCATCAAGGTCATCAATAATAGTTTTTTCATATTTGTATTCTGTTTTATTGTCTTTAATTAATAACGTAAAGGCTATTAGATTTATTATTTCAGATTGAATCTAAGACCCACATATCCCATCGCACCGCTCACTGGGCCGTAGATCATTGTTGGGTCGAAAGCGCTGCTCCAAGGTTGGTGACAACCCACGATGGGATGCTTCTGCTTGTATCCGGTGAGGTTCTCGCCGCCCACGTAGACGTCGAAATGGCGAAACTTGCGGGTGATCTGTGCATTGACCGTGGCAAAGGCTTTATAGTTCTCGTTCCACGATGGGCTACCGTCTGCGGTGGTATAAGGCACTGGCATACGTCCGCCGCCATTGAGCGCCAAGGTAGCGTCAAACTGCCATAGTGCCAACCCTGGCTTATAGCTAGCTGAGAGCAAGGCTTTGTAACGACTCTGAAGCGGTTTCTGTCTGAGCACACCGCCTAGCGTGGCTTTGACAATGTTGTATCGGTAAGCCATCGTGACGTCAAGTTCCTGTATGGGTTGGTAGTTGGCGTCTATCTGGAAGGTGTGCGAGTAGCTCTTACCATCAAGGTCGGATATCTTGATCACCTGAGGATCGGCATCATAGTCAATGACGGTCTGGTTATCAAAGTGGGTATAATAGTACTCGGTGGTCACCTTCAAGGTCTTATGCGCTACGGGGATGAGCCATGTGGAAGTTAATCCATAGTTCCATGCCGCCTCTTGTGATAGCTTGCCTATCTCGAGTGTGCGTCCACTAGCAAGGAGATAATTGTTCTCCGCCAGCACATGCGGACTGCGATAGCCCTTTCCGGCAGAGAGGCGCAGGGTCAGCAGGTCACTAACCATCCACTTAAGGTGGGCACGCGGTGTCCAAAACGTACCATACACGTTGCTATGATCCACACGCAGACCAGCCATAAAGATCAGTCTGCTATGCATATTGAACGTATACTGAGCATAAGCACCAGGAACGGTCTCGCTCTCGATAGCAGTTCGGGGAGTGGCATCATCATTCGTCAGACGCACCAATTGGTGATAATAGTCATGATTCCAGCTCAAGCCAGCAGAGAGATTGTGCATGGGAGTGAAGTTGGTCTCAAACACCAATGATGCATAGGCGTTCTTCTGATTGACCCAGTACCATTTCTTTCCATACGAGGCATCATGCTCATGCATAGAGACGTTGCCCATCAGAGCCACGTTAGTGCCATGATCATGGTCTATCACAAAGGCATGCTTCATGTATCCTTCATAGCGATTGGTTTCGATACCGGTACGATAAAGGCCTTTCTCTGGATCAATGGTCACGTTGCTATGACTATGACTACCGTCTACCTGTCCGCTATAGCGTGTCTCTTTCAAAGCCGAGAGACCTCCGTGGAAGATGTATCGACCTTGGCGGGCAAACCATCGGTTGGACAGATTATACTGGCGTACCTGCGGATCATCCTGAAAGCCATCTCCATTGCCGTCGTGCTTGTTCTGCACGTTCTCAAAGTGGGCCAAGATCTCGGTGCTCAAGTCTTTGTTGCCATTGATATGCACATTGGCTGCAGCATTGGCTTCGATCTTTCCCATGGTGTTGCCAAAGAGGTTTACCAGCACGTTTTGTTCATCATCGGGCTTAAGATATTCCACATCGATCTGCCCAGTCATGGCCTCATAGCCATTCTTGACCGACGCGTTACCTGTAGAGACCTGTATGCTATTCATCCAAGAGCCAGGCACATAACCCAACCCGAACGGCATTGCGGCTCCACGAAAGGCGGGAAGGTTCTCGGCAAGCATCTGCACGTATGTACCACTGAGTCCTAGGAGCTTAATCTGCTTCGCACCGGTGGTGGCGTCAGTATAGTTGACATCCACCGAAGCATTGTTGACAAAACTCTCGCCAAGGTTGCAGCAAGCCGCCTTGAACAGTTCTTGTTTCATCATGCTCTTACCATTGATGGCTCCACCCATGGTGCGCACGGTCTGACGGTGGGTCACCACCACCTCGTTAAGGGTTTGGTCACTGAGCGATGTGCTATCGCTATCTTGAGCCGCTACCACTGATGGCACACCCATAGAAAGCGCCATCAGCATCATTATCTTATTATTGATTTTCATTACTTTGATTATTCGAATGCTTATTGATTGACGGATGCAAAGGTAGGGAGAATATCATGCAACAAGGTTGCAAAGGCGTCTACCCCCTTTACACACACAAACTTTTGGGCATAGATACTCCATGCCACAACAAGACGGACTGACAAGACCTCTGCCTTGCCAATCTTCCTTAATCAAATAATCAAGACGGATAGCTGCTGCAAATAGCATCGTGGCGGACTATGCCATTTGTCAGCATGGAGGTATTGCGACCAAGCGTGGCAACACCAACGTGGCAACATGATGGCGCTCACCAACAACATCGGGAGCAGCATCATAACTTGTGGAACGATATGAAGCGACTGTTGCGAGGTTTGGTTCATCGTGGCAAGCTTCATCACCTGCACCTTCATGCAGTGGCTATCGGCATCGCCACGGCAGTCTTTCTCATCTTGTTGTTGTGACAAAGGTAGCACCAACATCATCCTACCGCTATGCAGACACTGCATAACGATAACTCCTGTGCCCATCCAAACCAAGAGGACTGACAGGAGCAATGGGAAAAGACTGTGCAACCATCGCTTCATCTTGGCTGCAAAGTTACTAAAAACATTGCAAATGTATCAGAAAAACCACACGAAAAGTAAAGATTTGACGATGAAACAACCTCTAGAACGGCATTTCATTCTTGTTTTTCAAAGATTTTTATGGCTCTCAAGTAAATTTTCTTTCGTTTTTTTCTTTTGTTCGAAGAATTATTGTACTTTTGAACTCGGACTCATTGGTTAAGCGTTTCTATATGTTTCATACCAACAAGTCCATGTCTTAGGTCCACGCCGAGCCTTTTGTAGGCTAACGTCTGCAATTAAAGGGGCAAGGGTGGGTTAAGAGACACGACATAATGAAGGCGTTTACTTGACGCTCTGTTTGAGACAGCTTGGAATCTCGCAAATTCAAAG
>CAVHUZ010000136.1:0-3680 GCA_963639545.1 Bacteroidaceae bacterium | reverse complement strand
ATTATGAAGTGAGCAGTATGACTCACGTTCATAAGATATTATTCGCTCCAATCTTCTTTGCTCTTTCTGATATATGACTGATAACGGAGTTTAGCCATATGTTCAGCTTCTGCGAAGAGTTCATCTGCTTCTGCTGGATAAGCCTTTGCAACTGAAGAGTAACGAACCTCACCTAGAAGGAATTCGCGGAAGTCTTCCCAGTTAGGTTCTTTAGAATCCAATTGGAATGGGTTCTTTCCTTCGTCTGCACGACGTGGATCATAACGCCACAAGTGCCAGTAACCGCACTTAACAGCGAGTTCTTCCTCCATCTGGCTCTTACCCATGTTACGCTTCAATTTCTTGGTACCCTTAATACCGTGATTGATACAAGGAGCATAAGCGATAACGAGTGATGGTCCAGGATAAGATTCAGCCTCACGGATAGCGTTCAAGCACTGTGCATTGTCAGCACCCATAGCAACTTGAGCTACGTAAACATATCCATATGTGGTTTCCATCAAACCTAAATCCTTCTTACGTATACGTTTACCACGAGCAGCAAACTGTGCAATTGCACCCAATGGGGTAGACTTAGAGCTCTGACCACCAGTGTTAGAATAAACCTCTGTATCAAGTACAAGAACGTTTACATCTTCACCAGTTGACAATACATGGTCTAAGCCACCAAAACCGATATCATAAGAAGCACCGTCACCACCAATAATCCATTGTGAACGCTTTACAAGGTAGTGCTCAAGTGTTTGGAGTTCGCTGCAGATTTCGCATCCTTTAGCAGCGCCTTCTGCAAAGAATGGTTTGAGTGCTTCAGCTGCAACTTTGCTTCCTTCTGCATCTTCCTTAGCAGCAATCCATGCGTCAGCGGCAGCCTTAAACTCTTCAGAAACTCCCTCTTGTGCTTTCGCATCGCCTAAGAGCTTAACGATACGTTCTTTCATCTTCTTGTTACCAAGAACCATACCAAGACCAAATTCAGAGAAGTCCTCAAATAGAGAGTTATCAAAAGCAGGACCTTGACCCTTTGCATTGGTTGTGTAAGGTGTTGAAGGAACTGAAGCAGAATAGATAGATGAACATCCAGTTGCGTTGGCTATCATTTCACGATCACCAAAGAGTTGAGATACGAGTTTCACATAAGGAGTCTCACCACAACCAGAGCAAGCACCAGAGAACTCGAACAATGGTTGCGCAAACTGTGAGTTCTTAGGACTTTGTTTGATGTCAACCAAATGTTGTTTAGAGGTAACATTGTGAACGAGGTATTCCCATATCTTTGCTTCTTGAACCATATCCTCAGCATCAACATTGAAAGGAACCATCTTAAGTGCTTTCTCGCCTTTCTTTCCAGGACAAACATCAGCACAGTTGCCACAACCTAGACAATCGAGCACTGATGTCTCGATGCGGAAGTGCATACCACTCATTGCCTTAGGTGCTTTGATCTCGATAGTGGCAAGTTCACCTGCACCAGCAAGTTCTTCGTCTGTAAGAACAAATGGACGAATTGCTGCGTGAGGACAACAGAATGCACACTTGTTACATTGTATACAGTTTTCTGCATCCCAAACTGGTACGAAAGCCTCAACACCACGCTTTTCAAATGCTGCAGTACCATTGTACCATGTACCATCTACTGTATCATGCTTTACAAAGTCGGAAACCTTTAATAGGTCACCAGCCTGTGCGTTCATTGGACGAACAATCTCCTTGATGAATGCAGGAGTATTAGCTTCTTCTGCATCTGCTTCATCAACAAGATTTGCCCAAGCTGGATCAACGGTAAGTTCCTTGTATTCACCACCACGGTCAACTGCACCATAGTTCATATTAACAATATCCTGTCCCTTCTTGCCGTAAGACTTCACGATGAATGCTTTCATCTGCTCAACAGCTAAATCGGTAGGAATCACTTGTGTAATACGGAAGAAGGCCGACTGAAGTATGGTGTTGGTACGATTACCCAAACCTATCTCCTGACCAATCTTGGTAGCATTGATATAATATACCTTGATATTGTACTTGGCAAAATAACGCTTTACTTTATTAGGAATAAAGTTTACAAGTTCTTCACCGTCAAAGATTGTATTCAACAAGAATGTACCTCCATCGCGCAATCCACGTGTTACATCATACATATGCAAGTAAGCCTGAACGTGGCAAGCAACGAAGTTAGGTGTGTTAACTTGGTAAGCAGAATGGATAGGTTCATCACCAAAGCGAAGGTGAGAACATGTGAAGCCACCACTCTTCTTTGAATCGTATGAGAAGTAAGCCTGGCAGTACTTCTTAGTGTTGTTACCGATAATCTGAACAGAGTTCTTATTAGCACCAACAGTACCATCAGAACCTAGACCATAGAATTTAGCTTCGAACAAGCTATCACCACCCATTGGGATTTCAGCCACCTCTGGCAGAGAGGTAAAGGTAACATCATCCACGATACCTACGGTGAAATGATTCTTTGGTTGTGGCAATTCCAAATTATTGAATACTGAGATAATCTTAGCTGGAGTGGTATCAGAAGAACCAAGACCATAACGACCACCAACGATCAATGGACGACGTTCGTCATCGTAAAGCGCTGACTTAACATCAAGATACAATGGCTCGCCCTCTGCGCCGGGTTCCTTGGTGCGATCAAGAACTGCGATACGTTTAACTGTTGCAGGAAGAGCCTTCTTGAGATAATCCACAGAGAAAGGACGATACAAGTGAACTGCAACCATACCAACTTTCTTGCCTTGTTTCAACAAGTAATCGATTGCTTCACGTGCAGGCTCAGTAGCAGAACCCATAAGAATGATGACATTCTCAGCATCCTCTGCGCCATAATAATTGAACAGGTGATATTCTCTTCCTGTAATTTCTGAAATCTTACCTAAGTAATGTTCTACTACTTCAGGAATCTTATCGTAATATGGGTTACATGCTTCACGATGTGTAAAGAATGTCTCAGGATTCTCTGCAGTACCACGTGTAACTGGGCGCTCTGGTGTAAGGGCACGATCACGGAAACGTTTTACGTCTGCAGGATCAACAAGCTTTTTCAGTTCTTCCTCATCAATCATTTCAATCTTGTGATACTCATGTGAAGTACGGAAACCATCAAAGAAATTGATGAAAGGTACTGAGGTGTGAAGTGTAGACAAATGAGGAACTGCTGTAAGGTCCATTACTTCCTGTACAGAACCAGAACAGAACATAGCAAAACCTGTTTGACGGCAAGCCATTACGTCTTGATGGTCACCGAAGATACAGAGAGAATGGCTTGCTAGAGTACGAGCCGAAACGTCAAATACACAAGGGAGCAACTCACCTGCAATCTTGTACATATTAGGAATCATAAGCAACAATCCCTGAGAAGCAGTGAAAGTCGTTGTTAGAGCTCCTGCTTGCAATGATCCGTGCACAGCACCTGCAGCTCCACCTTCTGATTCCATTTCCTGAATCGAAACATTCTGTCCGAACAGGTTTTTACGGCCTTTGGCTGCCCACTCATCTACGTGCTCAGCCATTGGTGATGACGGTGTGATAGGGTAGATGGCAGCTACCTCTGTAAACAAATAGCTTACATGCGCTGCGGCGGTGTTACCATCACAAGTCATAAACTTTTTTTCTTTAGCCATTTTTTTAACTTGTTAAATGAATGTATTGTATAATGTTTGTGTTAAATGAAAATT
>CAVHUZ010000135.1:465-3695 GCA_963639545.1 Bacteroidaceae bacterium | reverse complement strand
GGCCTGTATCGTTCATATAGCACTTCAAGGTGGTACGGTCCTCGTTCATCTTCAGTCCGATGTTCGGCTCTGTCGAGTTGTAGCAGATGTTAACGACTCTTGCATCCTTCAGCCAGAAGAACGCATCGTCCCAATCACGATATCTGGCACCAGGCTTTAGAGCTGACAGACGAAACTTCTTCTCATGCTTAGACAGCTGAGGAGGAATCTGATCGAATATAGACACCACCTTGTCTGCTATCTCACTTGCATAATTGAATATGTCATTACGGTAGATGGTCAACACATCGCGTTTGGCGGCATCTACGGCATCGAAGTCTTTCGTCTCAACATACTTCCTGACGGCTTGTGGCATTCCTCCCACTATCATATAGAGGCGAAACGCATCCATTGCTTGACGATGAAACGTTTGTCCCATTGGCTTATTTTCCGCATACATCTTCCGTATTAAGTCCATCAACATATCGTTACCAATGGCCCAAAGGAACTCTTCAAAATCCATTGGGTACATCTGTATTGGTCGCTCTTCTGATGGCAGTACGATACCTTGTGTATTTTTCTTAATGCTTACCAGCGACCCCGTCTCAATGTAGTCATATCTACCATCTTTTACCAAAAACTTGATGGCAGCTCTCGCCCTTGGACACAACTGCACCTCGTCAAGAATGATAAGCGACTTGCGTTCGTAGAGCCTCACCTTATAGTGCTGACTCAAATAGAGGAATAGCATGTCAAGGTCTTCCAAATAGAGATCGAACCAGTCTCTGACCATCTGTGGAGCCTTATTGAAGTCGATGAGGATATATGACTCGTATTCATTTTTGCCAAACTCCTCTACGATATAACTCTTACCTATGCGTCGTGCACCATCTATAAGTAGTGCCACTTCACCATTTCTTTTCGTCTTCCAGTCAAGGAGCTGTTGATATATTTTTCGTTTCATAATAATACTTTTCGCACCTTTTTAAGATGTTTGCTCTTTATATAATACACCTTTTTGAGATTTATTATAATGCAAATGTACACCTTTTTGAGATTTCTTGCAAAAAATAATACTTTAAAAGTTTTCTAATGATGTTAGAAGAATCCACGATACGCTTCAGCTAAGGCGCAACAATCACACAGAAATCGCAGAACAAGCAACTAGATTGACCAACTGAACTTGCAAAGTATTGCACGTGGACGAAGCGTATTGATGGTAAACGTCCGAAGATAGTCGCTTATTACCGTTCGTTTATAATCGATTGTTCCAAAAATATTGGTGCATGAAAGCCCCACTTCATAGCTTCTTGTGCGATAGCTTACGTTTACATCACAGAAATAATTGTTGCTAATCGTTGCGTCATTGCTATGATAGTATTCATTTCTCCATTCTATTTGCCATTTGCCGGGCATGAGAAAGACGTCAACGGAATGGCTGTAATAGCTAAAAGCAGAACGGCTGATGGCTTGATTGGGAGAATTCTGAACGATATGGTTCATTCTGCTTTTTCCTTCTACCGATAGCCATGTACAGGGGTGCCACGATAGCTCCAAGCCCATATTACCGTTGCGTTGTCGCACCTGCGTTTTATTCCCGCTTATCAGAAGATAGTACTGATACCAACTGATGTTACCTGTTAGAGCCAACGACAATTTGCCCCAACCTATCGACTTAGCAATCCGACCATTAAGGACGTAAGAACTTGTATTGCCTTCGTTTGTCGTTGCTCTCCTAATGTAGATTCCATCTGAATACAAACTGCTATAAAGCAAATTGTTGCTAGAATGGTTATAAGAGAAAGATGTGCTAGCAGAAAATCCATGAACCGGATTGGTATATTGCCAGTGATTGCTCACAAAATGAACATTAGAGCTTACAAGTCGGCCAAGCCCTTCCACCAATGTAATATAATCAGTATAGACGGGTGATGACGAAATGGCATCCAACGAGCCTGGATTCCATGTATAGAGATAATCAAGATGCGTTTTGAGATATGGGCTTAGACTATACTCCAACGACACTGATGGTTCAAAAGCTATGTGTTGTTGGCTGACTTCATTGAAACATCTGCTGTTCCAACTTAATTTTGCTATAGCGCTTAAGCTAAGCATTCTTGACTTATAGGTGAACGAGGGACTAGCATAAAGTTTCAGCAAGCTATATCGGTCTTTGTTACTAGCATAATGGTGTTCTACGCCTTGATGATAATTGTCATATTCTTCACCAATGGTCCACGCGATGTAAGCTCCTGCAAGCCTATGCCTGAAATACGCAGATGTTTTCAAAGACAGATGGTGAATCCCAAGATACTCCTCATTTCCATCCATCAATAAGACGTAGCCAGGAAGGAAACTGTACCTTAACTTGGTGTTAAAGGAAACCCTATGTCCACTTGAAAGATTTTGGATAAGCCGAAGGGTGTTGGCAATATATCGCTTTCTTGGTTCTACGTCTTGTTTTACATCTGATCCATTCAGCAAGGTTGCTCCTCGTGAGTAATTAAAGTCCATATATCCTTTTAGACTATTACTCAGGTATGTTTTGTCAGAGTTTAACTTATAAAGCAGTTCGCCTTTCCATTCATTGCGTTTGCCGAATGCGTTGCTACTTTCTGAGACCATAGCTCCATCCGATGTCGCGTCGAGGAAAATAGTCTGCCTGAACATATTATGCTGAGTCTTATCTAAAAGCCCATCAAGTTGTAGTCGAAGATCAGTATTATCGGTTGGTTTGAAAAGCCAGTTGGTTGCAAAGACATGCGAATCATTGAATGCATACCTTTTCATATCTAGCGATGGTGCTTGAATGATGATAGAGCTAAGACGTTCTCCATCATCGGTCATAAAGTCGTTAGCTGACAAATCGGTTATTTCACGTCCGATGTCCTTACCCGTGTTATTGGTCTTATACATGCTTATGCTTTGGCGCTTATGAGCAAAAAGCATAGCCATGAGTCTTGCATCACGAAGCCATTCACCATTGCCTTGCAACGTATGTCCACCTGCGACATCAAGCACCCCTTGCCAAATGTTCTTTGCATCGTCTTTCAACACAATATTCAGTGCGGCTTGATCACTAAAACTGACTTCACGCAGAACACGTACTGGTTGGTGATTATTAAGCACTTGTACCTTGCTCACTTTGGCCGCATCGATGTTTTCGCTAGCTAATGAGTAATTGCCGCCTAGCAAGTCCATGCCTTCTATATAGAATTTGTTTATCGGTTGATTATTGACAACTATCTGCC
>CAVHUZ010000135.1:0-411 GCA_963639545.1 Bacteroidaceae bacterium | reverse complement strand
GTCTTACTTCGATGCCTGGTATTTTGGAGAGTACATCAGCAATGCTACGATCTTGTTTCTGCATATAGGCAGAGACAAGGTAAGTAACCGTATCCCCCTCCACCTTTGCCTTGTTTGGTTTAACCTTTACCTCCTTTAACTCAAAGGGCTTTTCATGAAGAATGTATGTAGCGCCTTCTTTGAATTTATCTAAAGACAAGGTAATATCCGCATAACCCATCTTCCGTAACCGAATGGTTTGTACCTGCTTCTTTTCTGGACAAACTACAATGAATCTTCCATCATTTTTACTTTGTGCATAAGCCACAGGACGATTATTGTAAAGCAAGGTTATCGTTACTCCCGAAAGAGCATTGCCTATCGTATCAACGACGACACCACGATATTTTTGCGCAGAGCTAAGGGTTGCTC
>CAVHUZ010000134.1:0-3747 GCA_963639545.1 Bacteroidaceae bacterium | reverse complement strand
GGTGTTACCATCACAAGTCATAAACTTTTTTTCTTTAGCCATTTTTTAACTTGTTAAATGAATGTATTGTATAATGTTTGTGTTAAATGAAAATTCTTTAATATAAAAAACCAAATAGCCACAAAGGTATCCGATTATCTTGCCCAACTTCCGTGTTGTATCTTGCGAATATGGTGTCAGGGCTATTATGGATTTTCTCATCATGACTATTGCAAATCCTAAACTTTTGCTTACCATCAATAAGGTAATAGGTTGGTTTTCGCCCTTCATTGACAATATGGTCCTTCCACAATTGGTTAGCAAAGAATGTTTCCATCACATCTTGCTCAGTAGCAACACTTGGATAGATAGCATAGATAAGATTGGTGTTGTGCATCATCACCCTTGCGGGTTTTTTGGGAAACTCATCACCAGGATGATAAACAATATTAATCAAGCGTGCCTCTGCTAAATACTTAATATAGTTCATCACCGTAGCGCGGCTTGTTTTAATATTGGTTGCCAACTTACTTATATTTGGCGCTTTTGCACTATTTGTTGCTAAGAGGTAGAATAACTTCTTAATCTTTGTTAGATATTGCAGTTCTATCTTTTTAATCAGCAGTATATCTACTTCTGTCATCATATTCATCGTTTTAAGCAGATTCTCTGAAAAATTTGTATTTTCAAGAAAGAACGGATAGAATCCATGATGCAAATATGACTGAAAATGCTCTTGAGGACTCACCTTTGGCAAGATCGTCTTTACAATATGCTCGTGGTGACATAATATCTCATCCAAAGTATAAGAGGGGAAGTGATTGTTGGTCATTAGATTGAGATATTCTCTAAAAGAAAATCCACGTAAGTTATAACTCTTAACGATACCATTAAGCTCTGGATTTTCTTCTTTTAAACGCATGACACTTGACCCTGTAAATACTATCTTCAACTTAGGATAATATTCATAGCAACGCCTCAACTCTTTACTCCAATTAGGCTGCTTAAACACCTGATCTATAAGAAGAACTTTACCTCCGCGACGATAGAACTCGCCTGCAAAATCACAAATGCCCCTTCCTTGGAAGTAGAAGTTATTCATATTAATGTACAAGCATTGCTTATCATGTACATCAAAGTTTTCTTTAGCATATTGAAGCAAGAATGTTGTTTTACCTACGCCACGCATACCTTTGATACCAATCATACGATGGGACCAATCAATCTCGTCCATAAGGGTACGCCTCACAGTTGCTGTTGTATGTTCTACGAGATATGTGTGTGTACGAAAAAAAGCATCCATGCGTCTATAACTTATTTATTTGCAAAGTTACAATATATTTCCTTTATTTGCAAACTAAAGATTGCAAAAATAAGAACTTTTTAAAATTTATTTGGAGGTCATTAGCAATCTTTTTATCTTTGTAATCTAAACAACGAGAAATCAACGCATTCAAGTCACTTGACGAATGACAAATATCTTGGAAATCAATCGATTTTATCAATAGCTAGACCTTTATGATTCTTCATGTTTTTAATCCAGAACACGATATTGCACTGGCTTATAACAACCCTTATTTTACATCTCCACGTGCAGGACGATTGATGCGCATAAGTCTTGATTGGTTACCTTTATTATGGGCTAATGATGGTGATTTGATTCTAGTACATGAATCAAAAGATAACCAAAGCAATACTATACCCTATATACCAAACCTTCCTAAATGTCAGTTTGTTACACGCAAACAGCTCAACCGTTGGAAAAACGATATTTCTCGTGTGGAAGTATGGGGATGGGATAGTGCTATAAGACACGAACTGGAGAAAACAAACATACCTAGCAATCTACTACCCACTGATGAGCAATTGATTCATATTCGATTGTTAAGCCACCGTAGATACGCCATGCAAACTTTAGAAGAGCTGCTAACAGACAATTCTTTTAAATCAACCGCACAAGCCTCGAACCTTATAGGTGAAGCAAAAGAGATTGATTCTTTATTGGAGTTTTTCTCATATACCCAAAACCTAAATCAGTTCGTCATCAAATCACCATGGAGTTCTAGTGGACGCGGCGTTAGGCTAGTGTCTCATGGAGTGGACTCTGCTTTACATAAATGGACTAGAGGGGTTATCCAACAACAAGGAAGTATTATGATTGAACCTCTCTACGACAAGATAATTGATTTCGGAGTAGAGTTTGTTTCAAACGAAAACGATGTCACATTTGCTGGACTTTCTATATTTAAAACATTAAAAGGAACATACGAGGGTAATCTTCTCAAATCCGAACTTCAAAAAGAATCTTTTTTGGAGCAATGGATCCCAAGAGATTTCCTTCATAGAATTATTCAGAAATTGTGTCAAATACTAAAAAGAGATGTCACGCCATGGTATAAAGGATGTATTGGTGTAGATATGATGATTATCAACACCGGCAAGCAAACAGCTTTGCATCCTTGCGTAGAGATTAATTTACGCTGTACGATGGGACATGTTGCCATAGCTTTGTTTGAACGTAGCAAAGGCCTTTATGACAGCATGTGTATAGATTATAAAGATGGAAGATATCAATTGGTATTAAACACAAAAGCGCATTCTCTTTAATACAGAATACGCTTTTGAACAAATAATTTTCTATTATGACTCGGGATAGTAAATCCAAACAACATATGCCAATATCGTTATAGCTATTAACACGAGTGCACTAAACAAAATACTGACCAGTCGTTTACGTAAATTCTTTCTACGCTGATAAGTTCCAAAGTCACTTACCTCCTTCTCACTTTTGTGATGATGGTGGTGGTGACGATGGTGGTGATGATGTTCGTTTTCTGACATTGATATATAAATACTATTTTAAATACTTTTCTATTCGTTTATTATTTTCATGTGTAAAGCCATCAGAAACGGAAAGACAATTGGAAATCTACCATAGAATAATTTGGATCAGCCAATGATCGATCATGGATATAGGCATATTCTCCAGAGAGTTTCACATTCTTATTAAATAAATAGTCTAAGCCAAAGTCGTATTGACTACGTTGTTTCTCTGCACCCTTTGAGGGTTGGTACATATCATATCTTACCTTGGCATGGAATTTATTTTTCACGATAGGAGCAATAACCAAAGCGTATACACCTTGTGCACGATCACCATTCTGTGAAAGCGTTATATCCTTAGATGTTGCATCATTACTATTCACAAGTGATTTGGCAAATGCCGAACCAGTGGAATGCGCATACTCTGTTCTTACCGTCCAATCATCTTTAGCATACTCTGCCGAAAAAGCATATCGTCTCTGTTGCAATTTACGTAGGGTAGTTTGGTTAATTCCTTCTGATTCGGACGTTCCTTTACGTGCATATGAGCCAGTCCAACCAAATGCGCCTAAACGCATACCCTTAATCGGCATAACCCACAGACCTCCTATTACGTTCTTTTGTTGATCTACATCTTTTACATTGATGCCTTGCCCATTGAACACACCTACTTGATAATGTAAGAGATTACGTCCAGCATCGTTTTTAAGGAAATCACCCTGAACCTGAAGACCAATATCTCGACCATTACTAGCATGTCCACCTGCGCGATCATTAAAACCGGCTAAGTTTGTTACTACTTGTGCATAACTCATGAATCCTTGCTCCAAGGGGCTTATCGGATTCTCAAAGAAAAACGGGTTTTTAAATTGTCCTACTTTCACTTTGAAAAAACTATATTTCTGCCATTCAACAAATAGATCCACCATTCGAGGACTTGAACCC
>CAVHUZ010000133.1:0-3920 GCA_963639545.1 Bacteroidaceae bacterium | reverse complement strand
CCGAGGGTAACATCGCTGTCACTGCTCTCACTGGACCTATCGCAGCTGGCACACCTGTCTTAGCTTACGTCAGCGATGGCGAGCTCAGCGTCACCGCCACAGGCGCAGCAGCCGTAGCAGAGGCTAAGCAGCTTAGCGAGCTCAAGGGTGCATTCACGCAGACCGAGGTAACGGATGACGAATACATCATCGCCAACGACCACTTCTGGAACGCCGCATGGCTCAAGGAGAACAACGAAGCGGTAAAGAACGTCTACGTAGCGCCTTACCGCGCATCGCTCACGCTCCCATCTACCGAGGCTAAGCCCAATAGCATCAGCATCTCCGAAAACAAGACTGATGGTATCGATAGCATCAATGCCGAGGTCACAGACCCTTCAGCAGAGCTCTATGACCTTCAGGGTCGTCGCCTCACTGCTCCTCAGCGCGGCATGATCATCGTTCGCAAGGGTGGCGTGAGCCGCAAGGTGGTGGTAAGATAGGGTCGCAGACCGTTTAATCTTGCTGCGCTTTATATATAATAAGGTAAAGCGAACAAGGAAATCGCAGATACAAACTCACCTAATGTGGTGGGAATGTATCTGCGGTTATTGTTTTGGATTTATTGCTGTCCGCCCCACCTTCCGCCCACTTGGGGGTATTTTATCTTAGAGTCAAACAAAAAAAGTTTATTTTCTTTACATGTCCCAAGTCGATTCTAAACATTTTTAGATAATCGAAGAAACGCCATGTGGCTTTACATGGTTCAGTGAATCCTTTCAAATCCCCCGAACAACATTTTGCCATGTCAGAAATAAAGATTAATTTTGCATCAGAACATCAAGAGTGACTCTCTTCGAGTCTGCCAACCGAGCGATGACAAGCCGCGGTGGAATAGAGATGTGAAGCATAATTACTTAAAAATCACTGTCATGAAACAAGCCTTAAGCATTCCGTCGGCTTATAATGCCGAATCTTCATCTAAGTTTTCACGTATCGTTCTTAACCAGCCACATGCCTCCATAGAAGGATTATACAATCCTCAGTTGAGCTATTGGGACATAGATGAGCGCTTCCTCAATGAGGTGGTAGTCAAATGGACTTATTGGCACACCGACTTCCTCTTTCATCGCGTGCAGAGTGAATGTGTTCGCACCGTAAGGTTTCCCTATTCACGTTTCATTGTTGATGCAGAGCGACTTTGGGATGACCCTTTAGAACAGGAGGGTCAAGGCATTGTGTACAAACGTTTCGCAGATTACACACGCTATGTGCCTCAGTCTGCTCAACGATATTTGGAATATCTATGGAAAAGTCATCAAGCACAACTGAGCGCACAACTCTGTGATGGTGCATTGCTTCTAGATTGCCATTCGTTCCCATCTGACCTCAGTGATGTGGATATCTGCATCGGGTGGAATGAAGATTGGTCCAAACCTAACCTACAAGTCATAGAGGTAGTGGCCAATCGCTTTGAGGATTATGGATATAAGGTGGGACTGAACACTCCTTATAGCAATTCGATGACTCCATCATGTGACTTCCAGTACAAGTCAATGATGATTGAGGTCAACAAGAAAACTTATTTGAAACCTCATTCCATCGAACTATTGACGCAAGGCAACAGACTGTCTGACGTTATGGCATCAGTGATAGAAGAGTTAAGCGTGTAGTAAAGGCTTAAAAGTAAGAAAGTATGAAAGAGAGAATACAAGAGCTCTTGACCATGCTGAACAAGGGCATATACGAGAAAGAAAACGAGATTGCATTGTCGTTGCTCGCTGCAGTTGCAGGTGAAAGCATCATCTTGCTCGGCCCTCCAGGTGTGGCAAAAAGTATGGTGGCGCGACGGCTGAAAGACGCTTTCAAGGACGCTCGCTCCTTCGAGTATCTTATGTCAAGATTCTCCACGCCAGACGAAATCTTCGGTCCGGTCAGCATTAGCAAACTGAAAACTTCTGATGACTATGAGCGATCCACTGATGGTTATCTTCCCACAGCCGATGTGGTGTTCCTTGACGAGATCTGGAAAGCAGGCCCAGCTATACAGAATACGTTGCTGACCGTTATCAACGAGAAGCAGTTTCGCAATGGTAACAAGACCATGCACTTGCCTCTCAAGCTGCTTATTGCCGCCAGCAACGAACTACCTACCCAGGGTGAAGGCCTAGAAGCGCTATGGGATAGATTTATCATCCGCCTAGAAAGCAAGAGTATCAAACAGGAGGACAACTTCGATAAGATGCTGCTTGACAATAGTACGGAAGATGTTAGTGTCCCCAAACGACTGCAGATTGGCAACGCCGAGTATGCCAAATGGAGCAAAGCCATTGATAGCATAGGTGTCAACAAGGGCGTGCTTAGTGCCATCCATCAAATCCGCCGATCTCTGCAATCAGTTGCTATTGAAGGCACGGATGAACGTCGGGCAGTGTATGTGAGCGATCGCCGCTGGAAGAACATCGTCCGTCTGCTTAAAGCTTCGGCCTTTCTACAAGATAAGGAAGAGGTGGGGATGGACGACATGCTATCCCTCTACCATTGTCTTTGGCAAGAACCCGAAGAACGTGACGAGATACGGCGACTAGTCATCCGAAGCATCTTCGCATCGTTCGGTGACCGATTAGAGACTCTCAAACGCACGTTGGCTGAAGATATCAAGATAGCTCGGGCGGCAAGAGCAGCCAATCGCATCTCTAGTCGCAAGCTAGAGCGTGATGCAAACAAGAAACTTTACAACCAGTTCTATTATAAACTCGCCGATTATGATGAAGGCGAGTGTTACATCTTCGCCCGCGACTATCAGTCGTTACCCCAGCATGACGCAGACGATACGCAAGGCATACTCTATCAAGACAAGAAACGTAAGAATGTTTCGATCATCCGAAGCTATGAAGGCACAATGGGTGCACCTATCGGCTCATCGCCTATCATGCTCAATCGAGATGATGATCATGTGTATATCTTTGGTGATATGTACACGATAGAGAAGACCGATGAGGCTGCTCTTCCCTTGGAAACAGAAATAGGCGATAGCGGATGCAATTATGAACATGAGTTTGATGTATTAGCTGACGATCTGAGAGCACTGGATAAGCAAATCAAAGAAAACCTCTTTGTGGCAGAAGAAGACAAACAGCACATCGACGAATACCTACGCGAGGTATACCGTAATATCGCCTTTGCGCGTCAAGATGTTCAAAAGCTATACGACTAATGACCGACTTCAGTAGGGGAGAGGATTATCTCAAAGCTTTTACACAAGACTTTGGTGGACGTAAGGCGGATGTAGCACGCTTTATCAATATGCTCGAGGTGTTCTGTGACACAGGCGAGATAGCGGGTCGTGGCGTAGCATGGCCCGAGGATAGACCGTGGCTTGAGTACACTGATCCGCTTATGCAATATCTTGTAAAGCTCATGAGTGATCCTGAGATTAAGGTGCGCGTGTTGACTAGTCGTACCTGTGCCAAGGTGTTTTTCTCTACCGTAGGCAGATTTGTCATTGATGTGATGCATCATCAGGCGTTTCTGTCCCAGTGCCTTCGTGTTGAGGCGCGTGGCATGAAAGAGGTGGAAGATCTTAGTGGAGGTGACCAGCGCCATTGGCAGAAGTTGATCTCTTCTATTGGCGAGAAACGCGATGAGGATGGTTTTGATAGTGAGTTTCATAAGCGCATGGCCAGTCAAGGGGTTAGTCAGATGCATAAGGAAAAGATGATAGACGACTGGTGTAAGGCGGTCAACGAACACCTACGAAAAGAAGAGCAGAAGCATATCACGTCGTGTGGTAGTAGCTTGGAGCAGAATCTCAACCGTATGTTGTCGGATGTCAACAAGACCATGAAGCGTGAAGGTATCTCTGACGAACAGGCTGTGCAAGCGTGGAAGATGATTAATGGCCGTTGGACGGAGACTGAGTTTATGCGGAAGCTAAGTGA
>CAVHUZ010000132.1:0-3948 GCA_963639545.1 Bacteroidaceae bacterium | reverse complement strand
ACCTTGTCGAATGCTTAGAACAGCAAGGATTTTTATCCGAAATGTAAATAATCAGTCAAAGAAAATGCACCTTCTAAAGGTGATGAAATAGAATCGAGAAGCACACTTTAGCTTCGTTATAATTCCCATAACACCCTTTCATCTACTAAAAGGTATCCTTTGAGGACCTCAAAGAGCCCCTTTCGCATTCCAAAAGAGCCCCTTTCGGAATGTGAAAGGGGCTCTTTTATTGCCGTTTTTGGGCTATTTTAGGGACGAAACGCTAGGTTTTTAGACTATTCTTGCGCCTTTTCAGTCGTAACACCTTTATAATCAGATGCTTTCATTTCTCGCCAATTTCAAGACGATTCAGCCTCTTGTGCAGAATACGCGAGCTATGAAAGACTATTTGTAAAGTATTTTCAGTATCTCAAACCATCTATTCGCAAGATTATTTATGAGTGTTTTGAGGCTGAAGATATATATATTTCACAGTGACAATTTGAGTTCATCAATACGCTTCTCTATCACGGAAGCATCCTTATGGAACACCATCGCTATGACATCAACGGTGCAATGTCGCTCCACAAACAATGTGGTCAGCAAGGCATCATCTGCCTCATCCCAATCTTCAGCTACGTTGGTAGAGGGAGTCGGATTGACATCTTGTATCAGAAGGAGCTGCTCATCACCCTCTTCAAAGGACGGTGCAGGAGAGAAAGAGTCACCCGAAACATGATGCATAGTGCGTTTTTGGGTCTTAACAGGGCTACCGACAAATTCCGATTGCCAATCACGATCAGCGTCGGGCAAATCAAACAAAGCATGAGAACCCACATTGTCCAAAATCACACACTTGGTTTTGCCCTTTGTGGGGCGTAGTCCGCGGCCCACCTGCTGCAGATATTTGACCAGCGACTTGGTGGGACGCGCCAGTTGGATGAATTCGATATCGGGACAGTCAAAGCCTTCGGAGAAGATATCCACATTGACAATGATATCTATCTGTCCGTTCTTAAAGCGCTGCACATCGATGCGACGCTCTTCACGTGGCGTCTGACTATCAATGCGAACGATATTGATTCCGGCAGCTTTAAACTCGGAACAGATATGGTCACTATGTTTCCTACTGACCGAATAGATGATGCCTTTCTTGCCTTTGGCCCATTTCAGATAACTGCTCAGCAGATTGGCTCTGATGCTGTGCCTATCCACAACACGCTCAAGGGCTGACACCTTATAGTCGCCTTCGATATCAAACTCGTCAATGGCGTTGATATCATGGCTGATCTGACTATTATTGCCGATGGAATAGTAAGTGTAAGGAGCTAGCCAATGCTGCGAAATGAATTGGCTAATGGGTTGTGAGACGATCAGTCGGTCATAGATAGACGTAAAGCCTAGGTGATTCATGCGCCAGGGCGTAGCGGTCACACCCAGCTTCTTAGCTTCGGGATACAGCTGCCAAAGCTTCTGATAGGAACGCGCCATGGAATGGTGAGCCTCATCGATGATAACAAAGTCGGCATCAAGACTTTCAGCAACGCAGACATTGGTGCGATGCGTGATGGTCTGGATAGATGCCACCTGTACGGCATGGCTCAGGTCTCGCGCCTTGCCACCGACAATCACGCCATGCGCCACCTTATATCTGTCGAGGCTGTCGCTGATCTGCTCAATCAGTTCCACCCTATGCGCAATGATCAGAATCTTGGTTGCCTTACCACTGAGGATGCTCCATACCTTGACATCACTGATGATAGAGGTAAAGAGGCGCGTCTTACCCGTACCGGTAGGCATCTGAAACAGCACATGGTCACACGCGTCCCATGCTGTGAATATCGCTTCTTTGGCTTCTTGCTGATAAGGCCGAAGCAAGCGATCGGTCCTTGCTATCTCTTTATAAGTCATTCTTCGATGGGTAAGTATTGGGCGAGATGATCCTGGATAAGCCACAGGCGACTTACATCCGACTGCGTCATGCCGGTCTTCTTCTTACCCTTTTGGGGTTCGACCAGAGTCATCCAGCTGAGTTTATCTTTCTTGGATGTACCTTTATTGGGCAATGATATGCCAAAGGCTTCGGCAAAAGCGGCATGAGAATAGTTTTTATCGATGAGGTCTTTGTACTCGGACACCTCTATCCATGCTTTCCAATCATACTGGGATAGACTAAAATCGTCATTATCTTCATACGCTTTGATAATCTTCCCTTCGCACTCATGCTTTAGTTTGGCTAGATGTTTCTCATAGTCTTTGCCGTACACTTCTTCCAGTTTGACAAACACCAATCGCCTCAAACTACGTAGAATATCCTCCTTACACGTTTCTCCTTGCTCCTGAAGGGACTGATCGCACATTTCCTTCCAGTCCTGCAGTTCCTTTGGATTATAGTCGGGATAGGTCTTGTTGATGATTTCTTGGTAAGCAAGGAGCCACTTCTTCTCAGCACCTTGTCCCTGTATACCCTTGAGTCTATTGGCTTTATCGTCAGAGATATGATTGAGTCCATCACACAGGGTCTCTATATAAGGCGTAATCTTTGCCACGCGCTCTTTGATGGAAGAGGACGAACTGATCTCTCCTAGCTGATAGAGATAGGTGTGAAGCAGCCCCGACAAGGTGATAAAGGGGTAAGTGGCACGATTGGAAAAGAGGAACACTTGCTGGGTTTTATCGTCCATCAGCTTATCGGCTATCTCATAACAGCTGTTGAGAAACTGCACGATGTTCTTTCTTGAGTGGGTCATTGCTTTAGGCACATCGGTCTCATTGAAATCATACAGACTGGATTCAACATCGCCACACCATTTGGATTGCTTGGCCTTAGGAATGAGCCCCGAATGGGACAAAGCGCGTTCAAAGTGGACTGAACTCAACTGCGCTTGGTCTTCACCGATGGAAATCTTGCCAAAAAGCACATTGCTGGTTTGCGAACAAAGCATCTTGATGGTAGACGAGCGAAGGGCTTTCATGCGCGAATCGAGACGTTGTGAGGTCCAAAACAAGTCTTCCTCTAGATCGATTCGGAGGTTTTTGCTGACCGACTTCTGATTCTCATTGATCTCCATGAAGATCTTCAGTTGGTCCTCTGACGACATATTCTGAAACGCAACGACCGGAATGGTATGCACGTTCTTATACTGAGAGTTGGAGTAACCATAGACACGATGTTGTCCATCAATGATATAAGCAATGCCGTAAGCATTGGGGATGTTGAGCAAACCAAACTCGGCATCAGAGTCGGGCTCTTTATGTATCGGATCGAAGGTCACCATCACGTCCTCGTTGGGTTGGGCAAAGTTGAGCAGAATAGAGTTGGGGAAGTAGCCTCCGCCATCAATAAACTTGGTGATACCTTTCAGACGCTTAGGCACAAGAAGTCGTTGGTAGGTGGGTGCCATAGAGTCATTGACCTTGGTACGGTGCAGAACGAAACCTATCTTCAGTAGTGTGCTTGGCTCAATGGAGAACATATAATAGTACCTTCCACCCATCTTGCCTCTGAGCGCAGGTATGGTTATGGGCTTATCATTGATCAGTTGGTCCTTGAACATCATACCATAAAACTGATAAATGACCGACGACTGATAGGAGCGGATAAGGTTGCAGATATAGTTGTAGGCGTTCTCGTCTAGGTGATAGATGTCGTTGTTCTTCATTCGTTGTGCGTCGTCCCCATCATCTTCTATACGATAGTTGCGCGTAGCAAAGATAAACTTCACCCGTTTGTCCTTTCCATAGATCTGCTGAAGCGACTCGGTCATGCCTTTCTTATATTGGCTCATCTCTGTAAGGGCGTATTGGAAGGATTGTTTCTTAAAGGTTTGTGCGGCTTTACACTCCACCACAAATATCGCTTCCTTACCTACTGCCACAACATCCACCTGCTTATCTTCTCCAGGGTGGTCTCCCCACTGGATGTGAAGGCAGTCGTCAGCATTGAGAATGCGGAAACCTAGGTTATAG
>CAVHUZ010000131.1:0-4009 GCA_963639545.1 Bacteroidaceae bacterium | reverse complement strand
CAATGAACATGGTAAGATTGACACCTAAAGTTCTCAAAGTACAAGCTCAAAACGATGAATTACCCGCACCGAACGATAATGAAAAGATATATGCAGTAAATATTTCTTATAAAAAGAAGAATGCTAAGAGTGGAACTGCGTTTAAGCCTTATGCATATGGATTATTTGACGATGCGTCCCTTATTACAATAGCGCTACCTGATAGCGCAGTATATAATATAGAATGTGAAGAATCAAGGAATGGAGAAGAAAGTATCTACCATGAAGGAGACGTCTATTATGCACCTTATTATCATGCTAAAAATAAACCGACCGAGTTGACTAATGAATTTGTTCTTTCGTCCACAGAGACGTTGGATAGTATTGCTTGGGGTACTACTAATGTAGATGCGATAACTACAACTAAATATCCTAAACGTTATCGTTATTATGGAACAGTGTCAAATTTTGATGCAAGCCAATCTGAAACCCTAACTATAGATCTTCGAAGAGCTATATTTGGACTACACTTTCTTATTACTCCACCAGAAGAAGGAAGTCTGACACTAGAATATCTACATCGAACCATTGAGGTTAAGGCCGGTGATTCCGCTTATGATAATGAGGCTGTATATTCGTTTAATCAGTTAGCGAATGCTATACAAGCTGATTATACAGGAAACGTAACCTTCACGCTTACGTGGAACCATGAGAACGGAAGTAGTACAGTGTCTAGTCAAGTGATAACTTTGAAACGTAATGTGATGACGGTTATTAATGTTTCAACTGAAGGGCATGCAAAAACCGGATTTACTCTAAATGAAGAGGAAGGCGAGTTGACTACTGAAACTGTAGATTGGCTGGTGAAAGAAAGCTATTGAACGATATTTGTGTGACATTTGTAACGTTGAGATAGCAATTTTGTCAATGAAAAATTTGGTTGACATACTATAATTACGTAACTTTGCGAAAAACAATAGATAAACATTGCATAAACAATCAATAACAAATGAGCGAAAAAAGAGTTTACACCTTCGGTAACGGAAAAGCCGAAGGAAAAGCAGATATGCGTAATCTTCTTGGCGGTAAAGGTGCAAACCTTGCGGAAATGAACCTGATTGGTGTTCCTGTACCTCCTGGATTTACTATTACTACAGATGTTTGTAACGAGTACTTTGTAAAAGGTAAAGAAGATGTAGTAGCACTTCTTAAATCTGATGTTGAGAACAGCGTTAAGCACATTGAAACCTTGATGGATTCAAAGTTTGGCGACCCTGTTAATCCATTGCTTGTCAGTGTACGTTCAGGAGCAAGAGCTTCTATGCCTGGCATGATGGATACAATCCTCAACTTAGGTTTGAATGACGTCGTAGTAGAAGGCTTAGCTAAGAAGACTGGTAATGATCGCTTTGCTTATGACAGTTATCGTCGCTTTGTACAAATGTATGGTGACGTGGTTCTTGGTATGAAACCTGTAAATAAAGAGGATATAGATCCATTTGAGGCTATTATTCAGAAAGTAAAGAGCCAACGTGGTATCAAACTTGATAATGAGATGACAACCGACGAACTTAAACAATTGGTTGTATTGTTCAAGGAGGCTATCTTGAAACAAACGGGTAAGCACTTCCCAGACGATCCTATGGAGCAACTTTGGGGTGCCATCTGCGCTGTGTTTGATAGTTGGATGAACGATCGTGCTATCCTTTATCGTAAGATGGAAGGTATACCCGATGAGTGGGGTACTGCAGTCAGCGTTATGGCTATGGTATTCGGCAACATGGGAGATACTTCAGCTACAGGTGTTTGCTTCAGTCGTGATGCTGGTAATGGTGAAAACCTATTTAATGGTGAATATCTTGTCAATGCACAAGGTGAAGATGTTGTTGCCGGTATCCGCACTCCGCAGCAAATAACAAAGGTTGGCTCGCAGCGTTGGGCTGAACGTGCAGGCATCAGTGAGGAAGAACGCGTGGCAAAATATCCTTCTATGGAGGAAGCAATGCCTGAGATTTACAAGCAACTCGACGAACTGCAGGATAAACTAGAGCACCACTATCACGACATGCAAGATATGGAGTTCACCGTACAAGAAGGTAAACTTTGGTTCCTCCAGACCCGCAACGGCAAGCGCACGGGTACTGCCATGGTAAAGATTGCTATGGATTTACTCCATGAAGGAATGATAGATGAAAAGACAGCTATCTTGCGTTGTGAACCTCAGAAACTTGACGAGCTTCTCCACCCTGTATTCGACAAGAAAGCTTTGCTCACAGCCAAAGTTATTACACAGGGATTACCAGCATCCCCAGGTGCAGCCTGCGGACAGATCGTATTCCATGCAGATGATGCTCAGGCTTGGCATGCAGATGGTCACAAGGTGGTGATGGTTCGTATCGAGACTAGTCCTGAAGACTTGGCAGGTATGGCTTCTGCAGAAGGTATTCTTACAGCGCGTGGCGGTATGACGTCTCATGCAGCTGTCGTGGCACGTGGTATGGGTAAGTGTTGCGTTTCTGGTGCTGGCTCTATAAATGTAGACTATAAGACTAAGACCGTAGAAATTGATGGCGTAGTATATAAGGAAGGCGACTATATCTCTCTTAATGGTTCTACTGGTCAGGTTTATGCTGGCGAAGTGCCTACCAAGGCTGCTGAGCTTAGTGGTGACTTCAAGGAATTGATGGACCTCTGCGATAAGTATACCAAACTTCAAGTACGTACCAATGCTGATACTCCTCATGATGCACAGGTAGCTCGCGCTTTCGGTGCTAAAGGTATCGGTCTAACGCGTACAGAACACATGTTCTTTGAAGACAAGAAGATTATCGCTATGCGCGAGATGATTCTCTCTGATACTGTTGAAGGTCGTGAAAAAGCTCTTGCTAAGTTGCTTCCATATCAGAAGGCCGACTTTAAGGGTATCCTTGAGGCTATGGATGGTTGCCCTGTTAATATCCGTTTGCTTGATCCTCCATTGCATGAGTTCGTTCCTCATGACTTAGCAGGTCAAGAAACTATGGCCAAGGAGATGGGCGTAGACGTAGCAACCATCAAACGTCGTGTAGCATCTTTGGCAGAAAATAACCCAATGCTCGGCCATCGTGGTTGCCGTTTGGGTATCACATTCCCAGAGATTACAGCTATGCAGACTCGTGCCATCCTTTCAGCCGCTTGCGAATTGAAGAAAGAGGGTAAGGATCCTAAACCAGAGATTATGGTGCCACTTATTGGTATTCTCTACGAGTTAAAGCAACAGAAGGAGATTATCCAGAAGACAGCCAAGGAGGTTTTCGATGAGTATGGAGTTGAGATTGATTTCGAAATCGGAACAATGATTGAAATACCTCGTGCAGCCCTCACTGCAGACAAGATTGCAACGGAAGCAGAGTATTTCTCATTCGGTACTAATGACCTCACACAGATGACCTTTGGCTACTCTCGCGATGATATTGCTAGCTTCTTGCCAGTATACTTGGAGAAGAAGATTCTGAAAGTAGATCCATTCCAGGTTCTTGATCAGAATGGTGTTGGTCAATTGATAGAGATGGCAGTAGAGAAGGGACGTTCAGTTCGTCCACAGTTGCGTTGCGGCATTTGTGGTGAACATGGTGGTGAACCTAGTTCTGTGAAGTTCTGTGCAAAGATTGGTATGAACTACGCTAGTTGTTCACCTTTCCGCGTACCTATCGCACGATTAGCGGCGGCACAAGCCGCGGTGGAGGAATAAAGCACTCTGAAATCGATGAATAAGTGAGTTAGGCGGAATGCTTCAATGGATAAGGGGTTTCCGCCTAATTTGTATGCTCGCCATGAGCATTGTAATGTGTACTTCAGTTCGGGATAAGAAAGGTTTTTTACATTAAAGCCATATGCTCTTTACACGACAAGCGTCTACGCATTTAACGGAAGAACCTAATTTTGCCGATTCTGAAAATTTTACTGGATAGCAATAATTATTAAAGGTGTATAAATACAAAAAAGCACAACCCTAAAGAAGGATTGTGCCCATTATTTGTTTATTTCTAAT
>CAVHUZ010000130.1:0-4116 GCA_963639545.1 Bacteroidaceae bacterium | reverse complement strand
GGCCGAAGCAAGACTAAAGCCTCTGTGAGGCCGCATTGATGATATAGATGCCATGTGCTTGTGGGTGGAAGGCGTCCTTTGGTCCTTCATATACCTTTACGCCACTGATGGTGTAGACGGTGATATGGTCAGTGTGGGTGGTGGTAGAGGGATGGAGGGCGTCGGTCTGTTCCTCTTCGATGTGGAGAAACTCCTTCCACACATCCGCCTCGCTATAGGCTTGCTTTGAGCCCGAGGGTACATAGAGCACGCAACGCTCCATATCCGGTCCCCAGAACACATAATCGTCAATCTCCAGTGGTTGAGCTATACGGCAATGGATCTCCTCCAGCGCTTCGTCCATGAAGAAGGCATCCTCACCGATCTCCTTCACACCGCTACCTATCACCACTGAGCGCAGACTGTCACACACCGAGAAGGCATCATGGCCGATGGTCTCCACCTGGTCATGTATCACCACGCGGCGTAACATGGTGTTGGTCTCGGCAGCATTGTCCCCGATGTGCTTCACCTGTGCGGGTACGACATACTCCTCACCGTGGGCTGGAGGGAGGAAGAGCAACGTAGCGCCATCGCCACTGAGCAGTGCGCCGTCAAGAGAGGCAAAGGTGGTGTTGGCTTCAGAGACGTTGATGCGTTGGAGCGATTCGCAAAACTTGAAGATGCTTTCGCCCATCGTTGTCAGACCGCTTCCAAGACTAGCTTCGGTCATACGCTCACAGTCGAAGAACGCATCGTCACCTATCTCCACCACGCCATCGGGGATGGTGATCTCAAGCAGAGCTTCGTCATAGCAGAAGGCGTCCTCGCCTATCATGGTAAGGCTCTCAGGTAGGGTGATATGCTCTAGGCTGCTGCAATTGCTGAGCATGCTCTCAGAGATGCATCTAAGGTTCTTAGGCAGGGTGATGCTGGTGAGCGAGGTGCAGCCGTCAAAGGCACCGTCGGCAATAGAGTCGACCGTGCTAGGCACGATGATCTGCTCCAAGGCGGTGCAGTCGCTGAAGGCATTCTGCCCGATGTGCTTCACGCCCTCGGCTATGTCAACGGTGGTGAGAGCTTCATCGGCAGAGAAGGCAAACATCCCTAAGCGTTCCACGGAGGAAGGGACATTGGCTGAGAGAAGCGAGGTACACTCAGCAAAGGCATACTCGCCAATAGTGCTTACGCTCTCGGGCAGCGTGATGCTCTCCAGACTGCTGCAGCCGATGAAGGCATAACCCTCAATATCGGTGAGAGCGTCACCCAGGGTGATGGTGCTGAGGGAGGTGCAGTGGCCGAAGGCTTCATTGTCGATATAACGCACGTGATCGGGCACCACCATCTGACTGAGGCCGGTGCAGCCGGCAAAGGCCGACCACTCTATGCCCTTGGTAGAGGTGGGCATGCGGAAGGAGGTGAGCTGTGTGCAGTCGTTGAAGAAGAAGTCGCCCACGATGCTATCCTGTGTGGTGTAATCGTAGAAGTAAGGTTGGCCGCCGGATACGATATCGGCATCGGCCATATCGATTATGGCGAGGCTGTTGCCTTCTACCTTGTTGCCATACTCGTCCACGCCAGCCAATCGGCGGAGACACTTGATGTCGGTACTGTTGAGCTTTCCCGTAAGGGTAAGCGAGGTGACACCGCTGGCATCCTCCCCGAGGAGGGTGGTGAGCGTGCCGGGTTGGGCTACGTCAAGGGTCAGTGCCTTGTTTTGCGCATGGATCGACGCACAGGTGGTCAATGCTAACGCCATGATGAAAGTGTGCTTTGTAAAGATGTTCATTGTGCTTTTGATTGTCGTCGGCCCAGTGCGCCAAGCCTCGGTTGCCATGTCATGCGGTGCGCACCCCGCCTTTGCTATACCTGAATATGGGTGCAAAGGTAAGGACAATCCGCTGATCTATCACCATCACGGCGCAGCTAAGATGTGGACACACGTCTAAGCTGCCATCTTACATAACACGCTGTATAACAACCGTATACGCCGCATATACCCTTACCATCGTTGTGGACACCCCCACAGCGGCCACGGGCCGTTTAGTCTCGCTGCGCCCCCACAGGGGGATTAGTCTTGCTTCGCCCCCACAGGGGGATTAGTCTCGCTTCGCCTAATAGGCCTATTATGCATATTATGCCTATACCATAGGCGAAGCAAGATTAAAGGGTCTGTGACCCCTGTGTGGGCTGTGACCCCTATTTAGAAGGATTGGACAAAATCGTCAAGCGTGGCGTATTGTTCGGGTAGCGCCATCTTTTTGTTTTTGAGTCGGTACTTACGTTTGCGCAGTGTTGAGTCGGTAGTGTCGAGGAGGATACACTGATCCTGCGTGCAGGTGTTCATCTTCAGGAGGCAGCACAGGCACAGATCCTCAATGGAGAGATTGCCGAATCGATCCACGAGCCTATCGGTGAAGCGATCATAACATAGGTTCACGGCGTCGATGATGTTCTGCATCTCGGCCTGTGATAGGGCAATCTCCTTAGCCGAAGCGATCTTCTTGTGTTCCTTCATTCCCTTGAGCGACTCTATCTTCCTTATCGCCTCGTCAGTGAGCATGATGGTCTCCTTGAGGCGTTGTTGCTGTTGGCGCAGCGTAGATACTTGCTGTTCCTTGTCCGTCAGGCTATTGAGCATACTGTTCTCCTTCTCCTGCATGAGTTGTATGGTGCGAAGGAGCTCATAGTTGCGTTCCTTCATCTGTGCGATGCTGCGGCGTTGTAGCTTCTCGCGGGTGCGCATCCTCTCTTTCATACGACGCCGCCAACGGTGGTAGGCCCATGCCCCGCCTACCATCAGAAGCATGCCCAGCAAGACCATCGCCACGATAGCGATGCCGCGCCGCTGACTCTCCAAGGCAAATCGGTTGCGCTCGGCAGAGAGCACAGAGTAGTTGTATAACCGTTGCACCTTAACCAGCTCAGTGTCGTGCTTCTGATTGTACATCGAGTCAAGCGTAGCCGCATAAGCCGACCGATACGTCAGCGCCTCCCGATAATGGCCCATAGCTTCCTCCAGGGCGCTCATGTCATAGAGGTAAGAAGCGCGTTGGTAGAAGGTGTCGTTCTCTCTGCCGCGGTTGATATACACCCGAGCCGAGTCATATCGTCCTAGGTTGGTGAGCACCACGCCCTTGATGGCCATCAGTGGCTGCCGTCGGCCGTGGCTTAGACGTGCTATGGCTTGGTCTATCACTTGGAGCGCCTCCTCATGCCGTCCCGACATCTCTAGGGCGGTGGCTTTGCTCTTGAGCAGCATGCCGATGTTGGACGTGGCGTGACGGGTGGCGATGGCGATGGCTTGGTCAAAGGTCTTTAGCGCCTTAGGGTTGTCATCGGCATAGAGATACTCCCATCCTTGTAGGTCGATGGCTTGTGATACCTTGGTATAGTCGGCCATCTGCAGAGCGCATCGCTCCGCCTTCTTAAACCTGCCGATGGCTTCGGCATAAGGCTTCTCTGACCTTAGCGTCCATCCCCATTGCTTATAGAGCACAAAGAGCACGCCTTGCGGCATATGGTCAGCGCCTATCTTCTCAGCTTGGGCAAAGAGGCGTACGGCCTTGTCGTTCTCATTGAGTCCGGCATAGATGATTGCCGAGCAGAGTGCAGCCATAGAGCGCATCTCCTGGGTCCCCCTTGTCTGATAACGTGTCTGCAGCATTGCCGCCACGGAGACGTCGTCAGGTTTCTGATCGCAGTGATAGCGCACGATGGCACGTAGCATCTGTAGACGTGCAGCCCGTTCGGCGCCGGTGGTATCAGCCTTTAGCGCAGCACGAAGATAGGCCTTGGCGCTATCCTTATGGGCAATGGCTGTGGCAAGCGACTGTTCAGAGAGATAGCCATAACGATGCTCCGCCTGGCATGAAGCAAGGAGGAGAAGGATGATGAGGACGAATGGTGTCAGGAGCTTCTGTCTCATAGGCAACTCGTAGGTGAAGGGTGGGTTACGATTGCAAATTTACAATAAAAATATAAAACAATCGCAGATACAAGCTCACCGAACGTGGTGGGAATGTATCTGCGATTATATATAAGGTGGGCTTTCTAGGCCAATTATGCGCAGCAAGACTAATCGGTCTGTGACCGCGCAGCAAGACTAATCGGTCTGTGACCGCGCAGCAAGACTAA
>CAVHUZ010000129.1:0-4136 GCA_963639545.1 Bacteroidaceae bacterium | reverse complement strand
CCATTGCCCATCGCACTCTTGTTGAGCACTGGCGTAGGTTGGCCTTGTCCCAAAAGGATAAAGTATTTGGCATTGAGCATATTGATAATCGGGAACACGTTGCGCTTATCATTGAGCACCACCCATCCATCTTGCTCAGATAGCTCGTCAGCAGCCTTCTGCATCTGTTGCATCTCAGGAGCGATATACGTCTCTATCATCTCTTGATAACGACGGAGCTTGGCTGCATGGTATCCACCGATGCTCTTATGGAAGTAAGAGGTCTCGTTCTCGTTGAATGTGCTTGATGTGAAGTTGAGTACACGATAGTCGAGGCTCTTATCTGTCAGTATCTTCTGGTCCGCAGCAGTAGGCTGTTGTGGTGTCTCGCGCTCGCTCTTGGGTACGAACATGCCATCATTGAGGTAGCGCTTGTCCACCTGCCATAAGTCGACGAGGCATAGAACCAACAAGGCGGCTACGGTGTAAGAGGGTTTCAGCTTATGGAAGCGGAGCAACATCAGCAAGGCAAAACCTATCAAGATGATCACTACCGAGCGCCATGCGTCTGAGGTAACCAAGGCTTCACGCATAGCGATAAGGCTGCCGGTAAACATCTGTTGCACCTCGGGTGTCATACCTTGAATGGAAGCAAACATCTGGTTCTCCTGTTCGCTCACGAAAGGACCCATCATGCTAGGTGCTAGTCCGACGAGCGCAGCCACACCTGCCGTAAGCACAAGGCTCACGATGAGCCAACGCATCTTGGTACGGAGCACCTCGGGCTCGTCAAAGATTCGTTTCAGGGTGAGCATTGCAAGCAAAGGAATGGTAAACTCGGCTATAACGAGGATCGAAGCTACCGTGCGGAACTTGGCATACATCGGGATATAATCCAAGAAGAAGTCGGTGAAGCCCATAAAGTTCTTACCCCATGAGAGCAGCACAGACAGAATGGTGGCTGCGAACAACGCCCACTTCATAGGACCTTTGACCAAGAATAGACCTAGGATGAAGAGGAAGAGGACAAACGCGCCCACATATACTGGACCGGAAGTGCCGGGTTGTGTACCGAAATACTGGGGCATCTGATCATACAGTCCGGGCAACATCTGCTCCACTTGTGGGTCAGCATGCTCCATAGCGGTGCTGCTTTGGCCTAGTGGCACGCTAGCGCCACCCTTAGCTTGGGGCACGAGGAGGGTCATGGTCTCATCCACGCCGTAGCTCCACTGGGTGATATAGTCGCGATCCAGACCTGAGCTGGTCTGGTTAGCGGCGTTCTTCTTGACCAGTTCGCTCTTGCCACGCATACTCTCTTTCTGGTATTGCCAGGTGTGATAGAGGTTAGACAGATTGACACAAACGCCTATCACGGCTGCCACGGCACATACACCAGTAGCCTTCAACCAACGTGACCATTGCTTCTCCTTGATGGCTTGAGCTAGGAAAGCTATAACCATGAAGAGGATGATAAACAGATAGTAATAGGTCATCTGTACGTGATTGGCCTTGATCTCAAACGCCGTGAAGAGCGCCGTGACCACCAATCCCCACAGATACTTGCCTCGATAAGCTAGCACGATACCGCCTATCATTGGTGGGAGATACATCAGTGCCATCACCTTCCAGATGTGTCCTGCAGCAATGATAATCAGAAAGTAGGACGAGAATGCCCATATCACGCTACCTAGCTCAGCCAACGACTGACGGAAATCGAACGCACGCAGCAGGATATAGAATCCTAACAAGTAAGCAAAGAGGTAGACCACGTTATCAGGAAGCCATAGGTTGTAAGCATCCATGATGCTAGATATAGAGTCGGCCGACTTATACGAAGGCGAGGTCTGATAGGTTGGCATACCACTAAAGGTGGCATTGGTCCAACGGGTACGCTCACCCGTACGCTCGTAATACTCTTTTTGCTCTTGTCCTGCACCTACACCAGCTTGGGAGTCGTGACGGAAGAGCACTTTCCCTTGGGTTACGGGTACAAAAAAATAAGCGAAAGCAATCACTACAAATAAGGCAATAGCCAAAATGTCAGGTAGACATTTCTTCAATGTATTCATGTCGATGTGTTTTGAATATTCGTCTTATGAATCGTATTATAGCTTGCAAAGTTACTAAAAATCATTGAGCATAGAAAAGGGTAAAAGATGTTTTTTGTACCTTTGCAAGAGATTTGAAATAGCAAGGATTACTGAAATGAAAAAGATTGGAATCATTGTCGCCATGGACAAGGAATATGCCATGCTGGACAAGGTATTTGGCAAGCAAGATAATATCATCTTACAAACATGCGGCGTGGGCAAGGTCAATGCGGCTCTCGGTGCGATGCAGATGATCAACGAGCATCATCCGGACATCATCATATCAAGCGGTTGTGCCGGAGGAGCTGACACCTCGCTCAACGTGATGGATGTGGTGGTGGCGCAAGCATGCGTCTATCATGACGTCTACTGCGGTGACAACTATAAATTTGGACAGGTGATGGGGATGCCTGAGGTGTACACCACTCCACAAGAACTGGTGGACAAGGCGCTTGCCATACCTCACGTCAAAGCCGGGCTGACCGTGACTGGCGACTGGTTTGTCGACTCCAAGGAGAAGATGGCTAGCATCATGGAGCACTTCCCACAAGCTACGGCGGTGGATATGGAGAGCTGTGCCATTGCGCAGACGTGCTATCGCATGCACACACCATTCGTTAGCTTCCGTGTGATCAGTGATATTCCGCTCAAGGACAACAAGGCTAGCCAATACTTTGACTTCTGGGATCGGGTGGCACACAACAGTTTTGAGGTCACACGCGAGTTTGTGGAGTCATTATAGAGCATCACAAGAACATCAATATACAACAAGTACATCATGGAAAAGATACCTAGCTTCACCATTGACCACACCCAGCTCAAGCGCGGTGTGTACGTTTCAAGAAAAGACTATGTAGGCAACGAGGTGGTAACCACCTTCGATATCCGTATGAAGGAGCCCAATCGGGAGCCTGCCTTGCACATCGGGGCTCTGCACACGATAGAGCATCTAGCGGCTACCTACCTACGCAACGATCCCGAATGGAAGGATCGCATCGTGTATTGGGGGCCTATGGGTTGTCTGACAGGCAACTATCTGTTGCTGCGTGGCGACTACGAGAGCATTGACATCGTGCCGTTGATGCAGCGCACCTTTGCCTTCGTCGCTGCTTATGAGGGCGAAGTGCCTGGCACACAACCTGCTGACTGTGGCAACTATCTGCTTCACGATCTGCCTATGGCTAAATGGGAAGCACAGAAATATCTCTCTGAGGTGTTGGAGAACATACAGGAATGTAACCTCACCTACCCTCAGAAAGCAGAGTAAAGCACCTTCACGAGAGGGTGAAAACTTTCCTTTCATGTGGCGAAAGCACTCCTTTGGGAGGATAAAATAAATTGTTTTTCGAGGAAAATTAATTTATTTTTCATCAAGAAACAATTTGATTTCCACGGAAAGGGACGCATCGCTGAATCGTAAAAGGGTATCAGCTACAAGATAAAACGAAAGCAAACGGGCTGATCATCTATCAAGACGATCAGCCCGTTTGGTATATAGCGTCATGCCGTATGAAAGACGCAAAACGCCTAGAGCATCAGAAACGATAACCCACCGATATGGTGAAGAGGTGCTCACGTGAGGTAGAGGCATGGTAAGCATCGTCCATTGCCTTGGTCAAAGGCAGATGATAACGTGCGTCTAGCACCACTCGTTCATACTCATAGCTCACACCGATGGGAAGCGTAAGGGTGGTACTGGATGTGATATTCTTCTGATCTACCTCGGTATGGGTCAGTTTGCCATAGTCGCGCTGGCCGTCTTCCTCATTGATAGTGTATGTACCCGAATCATACTGTTCCTTGCTCTGGGTGTTGAAGTTAACCTCTAATCCTGCCTTGATTGCCAAACCTTTGGCCACATACAAACTAGCCATAATGGGAACAGATACATAGCTGAGGGTGATGTCGTGATTGACCAGAGCCCAACCGCTCTTTTCTGCATCCTCTTCGTAATTGTCATACTTGGTTCCGGCTTGGGTATAGAACACGCCTAAGCTAAAAGCCAATGGCTCCATGTACTGATAACTCACCTCTCCTCCTACCGTAAAACCGGCACGGTAACGC
>CAVHUZ010000128.1:0-4183 GCA_963639545.1 Bacteroidaceae bacterium | reverse complement strand
CCCACGGTGAAATGGCGGCGGAGGGTGAGGTAGCCACCTTCAGATTCTTTATAATGGGCTTTATCCTTGCCTATGCTGCTGGAATCAAAGTTGGGTAGCATCGTGCTATTTTCGAACATGTATTGGTCATCAGTTACACTGTCTGTGACAAACTGCTCAGAGACATAGATTCGCTGCAGTTTGGCTCCTGATTCTTTCATACCAAACATACAATACATATCGGTCACCTTCTGCGTATCAAAGGTGGAGAGATCCAGCTCTTGCAGATTGTTGCAATCATAGAACATCATGCGCATATCGGTTACCTTCTTCGTATCAAAGGTGGAGAGATCTAGCTTGGTCAGATTGTTACAACCATAAAACATACCAGCCATGGAGTTTGCCTCCTCCGTATTGAAGCCACTAAGGTTGACCTCAGCCAGATTGGTACATTTATAGAACATCATGCGCATATTGGTCACCTTCCGCGTATCAAAGTGGGACAGATCCAGCTTGGTCAGGCTGCTGCTTTCCCCAAACATGTGATACATATCGGTCACATTCTTCGTATTGAAAGAGGAAATATCCACCTTGGTCAGCAAAGGACATTCACATAGCATACTGTACATGTCGGTGACGTTCTCGGTGTTGAAGTGGCTCAAGTCGAGTTCGGTCAGTTGAGAACAGAGAGCAAACATTGTGGACATATTATCTACCTTCTGTGTGTTGAAAGATGAAACATCGAGCGTCTTCAGCGAAGAACAACCCCTAAACATACCTCTCATCGTGGTGACGTTCTCGGTATTGAAATGGCTCAGATCTATCGAGGTTAGGCTGAAACATTCACGAAACATCTCACTCATATCATTGACCGAATCGGTACAGAGATATTCGATGCCCTGGATATCGGCGAGGTTAAATTTCCCGTTGAACCACTTAGTCAGGCGCTTGGGACGTGCGTTCTTGAAGTTCTCGCAGAAGACCGCCTTCGTGACATCACTGTAGTGATCTGACCATGCTGGATCTTCATTAGCTGCGGGCAAATCATACTTGCCATCCGCCGTGGTAATGTCTTTTCTTGCATCATAGTGGAAGGTCAGCGTTGAGTCTTGGTATTCCACCCAAGGCTGCAAGTGCAGATAGGTAAGATATTCGGGAGCTTTGGTCTTGTCGATGTAATTGGCATCAAAGCTTGGTATGCTTATGCAACCCCAAAACATCCTATCAGAGCTGGTTACCTGCTCCGTCACAAAGGGTTCAGAGACATAAATCACGTTGAGATCCATACAACGGTAGAACATCCCGCTCATATCGGTCACGTTCTGTGTATCGAAGGGTGTAAGGTCTAGCGTAGCTATATGCTCGCAATAGCTAAACATCTCGCTCATATCAGTGACCGAGTCGGTGTGGAGATAGTCCATCCCCTGGATATCGGTGAGATCCGTCATGTTATAGAACCACCTATGGCAGCTCTTGGGGTGCGCATCCTTGAAGCTTTCGCTGAACACCACGTTCATGATATATCCGCTACGTTCCAACCAACTTGGGTCTTCGCCCGCAACGGGAAAGTCATACTTGCTCGTGGCTGGTACTGCGCTTTTGATATTGTCATAGCGGAAGGTCAACGTATGGGTTGCGTCCTGATATTCCGCCCAAAGCTGATCAGGCAGATAGGTCAGATACGTAGGAGCCATAGTATGGTCGGTGCTGCTGGAATCAAAGTTGGGTAGATTCTTACATTGGATGAACATCCTATTAGAGAGCATCACCTTGTCAGTCGCAAAGAGATCGGACACATAGATATGCTGGAGCGCTTCGTCATAAGCAAACATACATTGCATATTGGTCACATTACGGGTGTCAAAGGAGGCGATGTTCAGCTCAGTGAGATTTTCGCAATTAGAGAACATATCGGCCATGTTGGTCACATTCTGCGTGTTGAATGAAGTGAGATCGAGCTCAGTCAGGTTCTTACAATTATAGAACATATCGGCCATGTTGGTCACCTTCTGTGTATTGAACGAGGAGACGTCGAGCGAGGGCAGCGTGCTACAACCATAAAACATATAAGCCATCGTGGTGACGCTGTCCGTGCAGAAATGGCTCAGATCCAGCGAGGTCAGGTTTTCACAATTATAAAACATATAGCTCATATCGTTGACCGAATCGGTGCAGAGATATTCCAGACCAGTGATATCTGTAACATCTGTCAGACCATAGAACCACTTGGTGCAGCTCTTGGGGCGCACATCCTTGAAGCTTTCCTTGAAGACCACCTTTGTGACATCATATCCGTTGGGCAGCCATAGCCACTTAGGTTCTTCGCCCGATGCGGGCATATCAAACTTGGCGGTAGCCTTGGTATCGTCCTTCAACACATCATTGTGGAAGGTCAGCGTCTGCGTATCCTCTTGAAATTCTACCCATAATTGGTTAGGCATATAGGTCAGATACTGAGGCGCTTTAGTCTTATCTGTATAATCTTTGTTAAAGCCAGGTAGAGAGGTGCAATCGTAAAACATGCCCGAAGAGTTCTCCACCTGATCCACGGTAAAGAGACTGGATACCTTGATAGAGGTAAGACCACTATCAAAACCAAACATTCCAGCCATATTGGTCACGTTCCGAGTATCAAAGGTGTGAAGATCCAGAGAGGTCAACGCTATACAATTAGAAAACATATGGCTCATATTATTGACATTCTGGGTGGAGAACGAACTGAAATCGAGCGTAGCCAAACCACAACATTGGGTAAACATATTTTCCATCGAGGTGACCTTCTCGGTATTGAACGACGACAGATCCAGAGAGGTGAGCCTTGCGCAGTAATAGAACATTCTAGTCATGTCGTCCACCTTCTGTGTATTGAACGAACTGATATCAAGCGAGGACAGCGCTTCACATTCTTCAAACATACTTCTCATCGTGGTGACCTTCTCGGTATTGAAATGACTCAGATCTAGAGAGGATAGCGCCCAACTATAGCTAAACATATTACTCATATCGTTGACCGAGTCGGTGCAGAGATATTCTAGGCCCTGGATATCGGTAAGTTGGTTCAGGTTATTGAACCACTTGGCGCAGCGTGTGGGGCGCGCATCTTTGAAGCTCTCGTCGAAGACCACCTTCAGGATACTGCTTCTAACATTTAGCCAGCCTGGGTCTCCGGTTGCGGGTAGGTCATACTTGGCTGTGGCTTCTACTGCTAATTTGGTATTGTTATTGTAGAAGGTCAGCGTATGAGTATCCAATTGGAATTCTACCCAAGGCTGGGCAGGGAGATAGGTCAGATACTCACTGGCCTTGGTCTTATCGGTGCTGTTTTTGTCAAAGCCAGGTAGGTTCACACAACCCATAAACATATCCTTAGAACTGCTCACGCTGTCGGTAACAAAGAAATCGATCACATCGATATGTGTAAGGGCATTATCCATCGTGAACATCCCATCCATATTGGTCACCTTCTGGGTACAAAAGGGGGAAAGATCCAGCTCGGTGAGCTTGGAGCAATAACCAAACATGTAGGACATGTCGTCCACCTTCCGGGTGTTGAACGTTGTGACGTCAAGCGCAGTCAGCGACTTACATTCATAGAACATATGTGTCATCGTGGTAACGCCATCGGTGCTAAAATGGCTCAGATCCAGCGAGGTCAGCTGGGTGCAGCTACCGAACATATAGCTCATGTCATTCACCTTAGAGGTGTTGAGATATTCCAGGCCCGTGATCTCGGTGAGGCTGCTCATCTGATAGAACCACTTAGCGCAGCGCTCGGGACGTGCATCTTTGAAGTCCTCGCTGAACACCACCTTCTTGATAAATCCTTGCCGGGACAGCCATCCTGGAGAAACGCCCGCTGCGGGCATAGCATAAGTGTTGGTATAGCTTGCTCTGTTCTCATCATAGTGGAACGTCAGCGTGCCGTCAGCGTATTCGGCATACGCTTCCTTGTCTGCCCACATCGCAGAGGGCATAAGGAGCATTAGGGCCATCAAGAGGATGGCTCGCGTGTGAATGGTAATGAGATGTTTCATCTTGTTATTATTATTTACCTATAAATCTTTTCTTCTCACCTAGTTATATAATCTTATGCAAAGATATTGCAAAGGTATTGCAAACGAGCGGAAAGGAAGCTTGCTTCAGCTTTCCCGAGTGCAGCTATATCTTATGCAAAGGTAATCATTTCTGACTGAATAAGTTGCAC
>CAVHUZ010000127.1:0-4283 GCA_963639545.1 Bacteroidaceae bacterium | reverse complement strand
TGCGACTGATGAAGAAAGGGAAAGATGCCGGATAAAAACGAAAAGACACAAAGAGCAATCCGTCTAAACGAGGATGTTTAACAATGCGTGGAATTTATAGAACACGCCTAATAACCCAACCCGTATGACAACCATCATCACACGAACCATCATCGCAGCTGCCATCATCACTGGCATAGCCACACACGCCAAAGCACAGACACAACCCTTCTGGTACGGAGCCGACATCAGCGGAGCCACAGAGCTAGAAGCACGCGGATGGCAGCTATACAACGCACAAGGAGAGCCTCGCGAGTGCGTAGAGCTCATGAGCGAGCTAGGAATGAACGCCGTACGTCTACGCGTATGGGTCAACCCTAAGGACTCACTCTGCTCACCCAACGATATGCTCAAGCTGGCACTCAGAGCCAAGCAACACGGCATGGCGGTGATGATCGACTTCCACTATGCCGACTCATGGGCTGACCCTAACCAGCAACCCATACCACAAGCATGGCAAGGTCTCAAGTACAAGGATCTGCGCAAGGCCTTCTATCAGCACACACTCAGCACACTGCAGCTACTACGTGAGAACAACGTGGACGTGAAGTGGGTGCAAGTGGGCAACGAGACCACACACGGATTCCTATGGGACGTGGCAAGAGCTGAGACCAACATGAAAAACTATGCCGACCTCACACGCCTAGGATACAAAGCCGTAAAGAAGGTCTACCCACAAGCACAAGTCATCGTACACCTCGATGCAGCTGCTGACCCCGAACGGTACAACTTCATCTTTGACAACCTACGACGTCACCACACACCATACGATGTCATCGGCATGAGCGTATACCCCTACTGGGACATCAAAGCGGGCATCACCACCTCATGGCAAGAGACCGTACGGCGCATGACGCTGAACATCCGACGCGTAGCACTCAAATATAACAAGCACGTCATCATCACCGAGACGGGCACCGAAGCGGCTTACCCCGAACAAGGCAAACAGATCATGCAAGCCATCATCACAGCAGCACGAGACAGCACCAACCAGCAATGCAACGGCGTATTCTACTGGGCACCCGAAGCTGAAGGTGCATACCCACTGGGGGCCTTCCAAAACCATCGACCCACACAGATACTCACACCATTCACCACCGAAGCCAAACGCTATAACCGCTAACCCCACGGCGGCCACAGCGGTCACAGACCGTTTAGTCTCGCTGCGCGGTCACAGCGGTCACAGACCGTTTAGTCTCGCTGCGCGGCCACAGCGGCCACAGGCCGTTTAGTCTTGCTGCGCCTAATGGCATATTATGCCCATTATGCCTATTAGGCCTATCCTCCCCCCCAAGAAAATAATCCCTAAAACAGCATGAAATACCTCATCCTATCCGACATACACGGATCCATGCCACGGCTCCAACGCGCTCTAGACATCTTCGAGCAGCACCACTGCGACATGATCATCATCCTCGGTGACATCCTCAACTATGGCCCGCGCAACTCCATACCCGAAGGCATCAACCCCAAAGCCATCGTCGAGGCTCTCAACAACCACGCACACCACATCATAGCCGTACGAGGCAACTGCGACGCCGAAGTGGATCAGATGCTCCTCCACTTCCCCATCATGCAGACCTACACTCTCATCGTAGACGAAGGAAAAACCATCTTCCTCACACACGGACACATCTACAACCCCGATAACATGCCTCCCGGCCACTTCGACTACTTCTTCTACGGACACACACACATCCAGCAGCTCTACACCACAGAGCAAGGCACCACCATCTGCAACACCGGAAGCATCACCTTCCCCAAAGCCGGTAATCCACCCACACTCGCCATATACGAACACGGACACATAGATCTCATCGAGCTCTAAGGGGCCCCACAGGGGCTTTAGTCTTGCTTCGCGGCCACAGGCCGTTTAGTCTTGCTGTGCCCCCACAGGGGGATTAATCTCGCTGCGCCGCATAGCGGCCACAGGCCGTATGGTCTGGGTTACCCTTCTATCTTATACAATTAATGGGCACGATAAGCCTCTTATGCCTAATATGCATAATAAGCCTATCGTGCCCATTTACCTTTAAGGCGCAGCAAGACTAACCCCCCTGTGGGGGCGAAGCGAGACTAATCCCCCTGTGGGGGCGAAGCAAGACTAAACGGCCTGTGGCCGCGCAGCAAGACTAATCCCCCTGTGGGGGCGCAGCAAGACTAAAGGGTCTGTGACCCCTAAACGGCCTGTGGCCGCTGCGACCCCATCAGCCGCAATGAAAGAACTCACGCACCAGGCGGGCCAGCGCCTCGGTGTTACCTTCGATGTCACGGCGCAGATGTCCATCGCCATAGCTACACAGCTCCTCCGCGATGGCATCGATCGTCTGAGCAGAGAACACCCCACACGCCTCAAACACCTCACGCTGCGAGAGCAACGCCTCCGCAGACGCACTGCAGCTCTCAGGCAGAGCCTCCAGCGCAGCCAAGCGTGCCGCATGCGCCGCATCATGGATATCACCATCCACCAACGTCGCAGCCGCCACATCCAGCGCATCCTCACGCTCCAGACCATAACGGCACGCCACACACAGACCAGCCAAGAGCTGATAGATATCAGCCGACGCATCCGGCGAACGCATCTCCACCGTCTGCTTGCTACGCGTATCCGGCTGACGCTCCTTCTCAAGCCCATTCACCGCGTGACACATATCCACCGACGAGGTCCACCCTAGCGGCACACGCACCAGCACACTGCGGTTGCTCATACCCCAGCACACCGTCGTAGGCGCTTCCTGATGTGGCACAAGGCGGAAGTAGCTCGTAGGATTCTTATTACCAAAAGCCGTGATGCCACGAGCCAGCAACATCATTCCAGCTATCGCACGACGAGCCTCCGTAGACAATTGGCGGTCAGCGGTGAGCATCACGCTCTCACCATCACGCACCAGCTGCATATGGATGTGCATGCCCGAGCCAGCCTTGCCCACCGTGATCTTCGGGGCAAACGTGATGTCATAACCCTCACGATGCCCTAGGTTACGGATGATCCACTTAGCCAAGAGCAGCTCCTCTGCCGCACGATCGGCACGCACCGGCAGAAACTCTATCTCGTTCTGTTCATAGCAGAGCCCATTCTCCACAAAGTTGCCCACCTCCGAATGGCCATACTTGATATGCCCACCACACTGCGCGATGAGATGCATGCAACGCAGACGGAAGTCGCCACTCTTAGCAAACGGCGCACTCTCATGGTATCCATGCTGATCCACGGCAGGGAACGTCGGCTCTACATGACGTATCACATAATACTCTAGCTCGCCCATCGCCCTAAACTCTAGGCCCGTGCTCTCCTTAAGCGCCGCCATCGCACGGCGCAACGTGCTCTCCGAGGACGAAGCCAGCTCATGCCCATCCCTATCAAAGAACGAACACAGCAGCGTGATCGTCACCACGGGTGAGAACGGGTCAATGAAAGCCGTCGAGTAACGCGGCACCACATACAGATCAGACGACGACGCATCGATAAACCTGAACAACGATGATCCATCCACACGCTCACCATCAGTGAGAATCGTACGTAGATAGTCCTCATTGATGATCGTGAACGACAGCGTCTTCAACCGACCATCACCGCCGGGATACATAAACTGGACCATCTCAGCACCCAGCATCTGTGCCGCACGGATGATATCTTCACGCGTGAAATCCTCGGGACGCTTCTCAAGCAATGCCGAAAGACGATTGGCCGTAAGGCCCTTCAAAGGTAGTAGTTCATTAACGTTTTCCATATATTATATATCAAAAGGTATTATAAAAGCAAAGGTAAGGAAAAGGCGCGAATGTACGCAACTTTTTCCTTACCTTTTTTCTCGCGGCCACAGCGGCCACAGGCCGTTTAGCTTTGCTTCGCCCCCACAGGGGGATTAGTCTCGGAGGCACAGGCCGTTTAATATTGCTGCGCCCCCCACAAGCTCTTTAGTCACCATAGTACGTGTCGCCACCGCCGCCGGACCATGACGAACCGCCACTGCTAGGAAGATTCGTTTGATCCTTACCAATGTCTTCGTCGCCACTTTCGCCGCCACTTTCTCCGCCACCAGAGCCGCCGCCAGAGCCTTCACTACCAGCAAGGAGCAACGGTCCGGTGACAGGGATGATCTTGGCTTGAGGTGCGAGATATGCTTTCTTCTTCATGATCAGACTCTCTATTGGTTCCTATTATTTGATCATCACCTTGACCACACGCTTGCCATTGCGAACGATGTTCAGACCTCGCTGCAAACCATTCATCTGACGACCTT
>CAVHUZ010000126.1:0-4301 GCA_963639545.1 Bacteroidaceae bacterium | reverse complement strand
ATAGCTTGCTCGGTTCTCGTCATAGCGGAACGTCAGCGTGCTATCGGCGTACTGGGCATACGCTTCCTTCTCTGCCCACATCGCTGCGGGCAGAAGCAACATAAGAGCCATCAGGAGGATAGCTCTGATGTGAATGTTAATCGATTGATTCATCTTGTTACTTGTAATTATCTACCTATAAAGCTATTCTAGCTTAATATACCTTATTATATAAAATCTTATGTAAAGATATTGCAAACGAGCGGAAAGGAAGCTCGCTTCAGCTTTCCCGAGTGCAGCTATATCTTATGCAAAGATATTGCAAACGAGCGGAAAGGAAGCTCGGCTTCAGCTTTCCCGAGTGCAGCTATATCTTATGCAAAGATATTGCAAACGAGCGGAAAGAAAAACTTGTTTTCAGTTTCCCGAGTGCAGCTATATCTTATGCAAAGAGATTGCAAAGGTAAGCAATTATGACTGAATAAGTTGCACCGAGCGTTTTTTTTTGGGGGGGGAGATAAGCAAAAGGATAATTGTTGTACCTTTGCATCATCTTTACTTTATTATACCTAATAATATAGGCGCAGCGAGATTAATGGGTCTGTGACCCCGCAGCGAAACTAAACGGCCTGTGGCCGCTGTGACCCCTGTGGCCGTGAAAACAAATGATTATGAAAAGACTTCAGACATATTTACTATTGGCGCTGTCCCTCATCTTCCTAGGGGCGCTACCTAGCTTTGCCTTCGGCAATTCCGAGCAGTGGAGCTATCCCAGCTCCAACCCCGGATTATCAAGCTTTTCCGGTAGCGGCACAGCATCCTCACCCTACCTCATCCAGAGCGCACAGGACCTGGCCAACCTCGCTTACATCGTCACCGACGACAATAACGACGTGACGGGTAAGTACTTTAAGATGACCCGCGACATCTACCTCAACGACTTCACCGTAGATGCCAATGGCAACATCACCACTTATGATGACCTAAAGAACTGGACACCTATCGGCGAGTGGGGGCGTGTAAGAGATGACGACTTCCAAGGCATCTTCGACGGCGGAGACCACACCATCTACGGCCTATACATAAACACAACCAACCGTATGTACGTCGGATTGTTCGGATCCACAGAGGACGCCACCATCAAGAACCTAAACATCAAGAACGCTTATATCGAAGCATCAAATGCTAACAATGATGAACTCGAAGTCGGTGCGTTGATTGGAAATTCTACTAATTCTACTATCTCTAACGTACACGTAGAGGGGGCCTACATAAAAATTGCTGAGCCAGGGAAAGATCTTGATATTGGAGGACTGATAGGACTGGGTTATCTCAAAAGTCTTACGCTCAACGATTGCTCCTATGACGGCAATTTCAATGTAATTAGCTATTACTCATCAATGATTGGCGCATCAGTTGGCGGATTAATCGGAAAAACAATCTGTATTACTCATCTGACACGTTGCCAAACTAAAGGCGAAATAATGGTTAAGCTTGCTGGAGGTAATACTAAAACAGGAGGGTTTTTAGGTGGATTTGTGAATAGCGCACATGATGTCCATTTCACCGAGTGTGTGAACAGAGCCAACATAACAATATATAGTGATGAAAGAACAGAATGCAGTGCCGATGCCAACAACTTCGCCTATAATTTCATTAACGCAACTAGGTCAGTCAACCTTGGAAATATCACCATCGTTTCTGATAAGATCGTCTACCCCAAAATCGGCATGTCTGTTGACCATAACAAATACGTAGATTGCGCCAACTATGGTCATTACATCTTGGCCGAAAATCACGATGGCATAAAACCCCACATCAACCCAGGAAATAACCAAGTAAATCACAACAATAACGGAGAGAACCTCATCGTTTGGAAAGAAGCTAAACCAACATACCTAGCAGACACAGACACCTACGACAGCAATGGTACCGAACTGGGTCTAGACTCGCTGAATAACAACAGGGCTCTCGTGGCACAGCTCAACGAGGAAGCGGGCAAAAACGTTTGGGGATTATACGATATCACCGAAAACGGCAAGACCTACTCCGTGCCTTTCCCCGTAGCCTGCGGCGGCATACCAACCAGTATGTATAAGAATGAACAAGGCCAATATGTGATCAGCTCCGAAGCCGATCTGCGCATGCTGCAAGACATCATCAGCACAGGTACCACCACCAACGGCTACTACCTCCTCACCCAAGACATCGACATGTCAGCCAGTGCGCCACTCACACAGATGGGTGACGAGGCGCATTCGTTCAGCGGAACACTCGATGGCAACGGGCACGTCATCTCCGGTATGACCGTCAAGGGACACGCACTGATAGGCAATCTCTCCGGAACGGTGAAGAACCTCGGGCTGGTGAACATGAAGTTTACAGGTGGCAATGACTACTGTGCGCCGTTTGCCTACAAGGCAGGCTACTCGGCTGATGCGTCTATCCTCAACTGCTATGCCGGAGGTAACATCACCCTAGCCGATAGCACCAACACTGGCACCATCCTAGCCGGACTGATCTACGAGGCAGCGGGTAACAAGGTCAGCGTCAAGAACTGCTACTTCCGAGGCGTCATGGCCAATGCCACCAGCGTCAGCAACCAAGGACATTTCTACTATGGCATGGTGGGAAGCAACAAGATAGGCACCTCACTATCGCTAAACGATAGCTATGCCCACTTCAGTTTCAACGAAACGCTGGTTATAGGCGCAGGCATCCTGCCCACCAAAGAAGCGTCCGCACCAAGTGGAACCAACTACCATTATATCTGCCCCCAATTCTCTGATTCCATTGGGAAGGTGAAGAGCAACGCCGAGCTAGCCGCGTGCTTTGCCGGCAAGGAAGGATGGCTCACCGGCGCCTACCGCCCCGTGCTGGAGAGCGTGCGCCACTATGAGCTCACCACATACGATGGGCAGACCGTGTACACCGACGCCATACCTCTAGACGACGATAGCTGCCGCAACGAGATCTTCTGCCATCAGCTCACCACCGAGACCGCTGCCGATCAGCTGCTATGGGCGCTGCCTAAGGTGGCTGCGTGTGATGCGGAGAGCAATGTCAACTATATTCTCAATTGCCAGCTCTATGCCGACAAGCCCTTCCGCTTCACGCCACCCGAAGGCTCTGTGACCAAGGGACAGATGCACTACCCGCTCACCTTCTCTGACGAGTATGCCATCCGTCTGATGTGCCTACCCGCCACGCTGCTCAAGAGCCATCTGCCCGAGGGCACCGAGGTCTTCCTTATGAGCAAGCCCATTGGCGATGCCACCGAGGGCTACGAGGCTTATATCGAGGCATGCGACTCTGTACCCGCAGGCGTGCCGTTCCTCATCTATATGAGCAAGAAGCCTACCAAGACCATCGACATGGTGCTCAGTGGTGAGATCGTCACTGAACCGCAATCTACCGGAACGCTCAACGGCGAAGAGCTCGAGAGCGGACTCACGGGCACCTTCGAGGACAAGCACCTAGAGAGCGGTTGTGCCGGCTTCGACTTCTCTACCGCTGAGGTCAACATCAAGTATGAAGCCGATGGCATTGACCTCAAGCCTTTCGAGGCATATATCGATGCCGAGAAAGCTGATGCTAACGTCTCTTGCACCGCAGGCGTGCTGCTCCGTGAGACATCCAACTATATCGACCAAACCCTTGAGATGCACCAGGGCCGGACGGTCACGGTGTTCCTCACACGTAAGCTGCAGACCAGCGGCTGGAACACGCTATGCTTGCCCTTTGACGTCTCTGAAGACGAACTGCACCAAAACTATGGCTCTAACACCCGCCTAGAGGAGCTCACCAGCATCACCACCAACTCTGACGGCACGTGCACGCTCTGCTTCACCTATGCTCATGGCATCAAGGCGGGCAAGTGTTACCTCATCCAGCCGGCAGCAGTCACTCACTCTTCATACCAGTTTGATAACAAGACGCTCATCACTGACGCCACCCCCACCACGCTCACCTCATCTGACGGAGCATACACCATCAGCTTCATAGGCTCCTTCGCCCGAACAGCCATCGATGGCAACGACACCAGCAAGGGCACTTACTTCACCCAGAACAACAAGATATATAAGGTAGCCCAGGGACGCACCATCACCATGAACGGCTTCCGCTGCTGGATAGAGACCTCTAAGCCCGACGCCCTCACCAAGGCCAACATCGTCCACGCTGATGGCACCACAAGCATCGCACGCATCGTACCCATCGGCACCACCGAGGACAACCACCGCATCTATGACCTACAAGGCATCGAGACCCAGCACCCACTGCCACACCATATATATATACAGAATGGGCGCGGCCACAGGCCG
>CAVHUZ010000125.1:0-4341 GCA_963639545.1 Bacteroidaceae bacterium | reverse complement strand
TGCGCTGGTTGCTTGCCACCGCAGTAGAGGGCGCATAGAGCAAAGCATCTTCACGTACACCGAGCGCAAGGACATCGTTCTTGAGCGAGTCACAAGCAGAGAGGTCTACCCAGTGGAGAGCGGTGTTGGCCTTGAACACGTCTTCGTCTAGCGTGGTCAGCGTAGATGGAAGCGTCACTTGCTGTAGGTTGGTGAGGTCCTTCACATCAGAGCTATCGAGGCTGGTGATCTTGGTCTTGCCTAGCACATCCAGTTTGGTAAGCTCAGGGAAGTTCTTAAACCAACCTTTGACGCGCGTGATACTTGGCAAGTCATCTTCGTTGACGATGGCTTTGCTGCCGAATGCACGGAACTGGTTGATATCATCAAAGCCCGTACTGATCTCATTGGCATGATCGGTATACTCGGTATCAAGACTATAAGCATTAACCAGTCCATGACGCACGGTCATTCTCGACACCTTGTAATCATCATTACCCACCTTGTCGGTGAAGGCATCATCATCAAGGGACGGCTTGCTCGTGCAAAGGAAGATAATGTCCTCAAGCTTACGACATCTACCCAAAGCATCATCATCAATACAAGTGGTATTATCACCGATAACCAAGCGCTTCAGCGATGCCATATCATAGCATGCCTCGTAACAAATCTTGGTTGCAGTGCGTGGCATGATAACCGTTTCTAGGTTATCACACTGCCATAGCATATCCTTAGGCACCTCATTGTCATTCTCTATCTTGCGGTTATCATCTTTCAGCTGGAAGTAGATACCATCTGCCTTCAGTTCGGCATCGTATAGATCCAGGTACTTGAGATTGGTGGTATATACTGGGCGACAATAGTCGGGCTCACGACCGCCAAGGTAGCGTATCAAGGCAAGGTCTTTGCCACCGATAGGACCGCTGACCTTCAAGCCTTGAATCTCACCTAAGTCTATACCACTGACAGCTACCACAAGGTCATCATCCATGGTGATCTTAGCATTCAGCGAGTCGGCCAAGGTATTAGGCTTGGTCAGTGTGACCTCACGGATATCCACACGAGCAGAACGATAGCCTTGGATATGATCCTTATACTTGGGCCATGCCTTGCGGTAGGCTTCCTCGGCTCCTTCTGATACATAGACCACAAAGTTGGTAGGAAGATCATCAAGGGCATCCTCTTCTAGCTCGGGCACATACATTCCGAAGGCATTAATCGTGTGAAGTGACGTACATCCCTTAAAGGCATCTTTTGTAATCTTTTTCAGCAGTACGGGCAGAGTCACTTCTTGTAACCCCCTCATATAACTAAGTGATTTGGCGCCTAGCTCGCGAACTTTGCTATAATAGAGCTCGTTAAACTTTACAATATCATAGTTGCTATTCATCCAACCCTTGATATCGGATACACTCATCAAGTCAATAATGGAGAAGACATGCTGATCCTTCAACGCTTCCACTAGGGCAGGATCCTTAAAGTTGGTTATCACACTATCTGCAATTGCCGTGAAGCCTGCGTTAGAGGTATAATCGCTTGTTGCGCCTTCTGGTACGATGAGTGCATTAAAATGTTCTTCTTCCGTATTGAGTGGAGTGTACACAAAATTCAATAGCCAATGCTCGGCCATTTCTTTCTGTGCGAACGCTCTATAAGGCATCTCGGGCGCTTTATTAGATAGCATGACAAGGGCCACCTTATTATTGGTTTCGCCTGCCACATCTGTACTGATCTTTGACACATTATCGCCTATAACGAGATACTTCAGATTGGTACAACCACGCATGGCATGATAGCAAATCTCTGTGGCGGTCTTAGGAAGGATTAGCGTTTCCAGTTTGTCAAGGCCGTAGAACATATTAGTTGATACTTGGTTGTCCTTCTTTATCCAATCATTATCGTGATGCTCACCCCACCTGTCCTCGTATAAGGCGCGGTTGAAATCGTAGCCTGCCTTTATATCAGCTTTATAGAGATCTAGATACTTCAGATGACCAATCGTTGGTTCACAATCCTCCACGTCACGTCCACCCATATAACGAATCACACCGATGTCACGACCATCTATAGGGCCAATGATGCGGAGCGAGTCATACTGAGCATAGTTGCCATACAGATGGTTGTCTGCGAACGGGTTGTCTGTATAGACGTAATTAAGACCCAATTTCTCAGCCAAGGTACCAGGCTCCGTAAGGGTTACCACCTTCAAGCCGCGGCGCTGGCTGATGCCATTGATATGATCAGCCACTGCTGACCAAGCCGTCTTATATGTCTGAACAGCCGTGTCGGGCACATAGATGATATACGAATCGTCCACTAACCCGTTAAACGCTTTCGCTGCATCTATCTGTGCGGGCACAGAACTCTTTATGGTAAACCTGTTAATACCGCTACCAGTAAATGCATTCTCTTGAATCTCTGTTACCTTGGCTGGTATGGTGAGGTTACGAAGCAAACTGCAGTTCTTAAAGGCATCGGTCTCTATCGCGGTGGTGCTATCGGGCAACATTATTGTCTGCAGAGACGAGCAACCGCTGAACATACCATTATATATTGTACGCAGACCACACGTGCCAAAGGCACGGAACTCGTCAAACGACGCTATTTCCTTCCCCTTGAATATGTTCTTAAGTTCTTCTGGCTTAGCTCTTGTAGCATCTACATGTTCAAAGTTGGTACCATCATTGAGCTTGGTCAGGAAGCGATACGGATGAAGCAGAATATCGCCCACCTCCTCATCAAGCGGTTCAAAGAAGCAAGGAGCAAACTTGTCCTTATACTTCACCCACGAGGTGTCAGCAAGGAATGCCTTCTCCTGATCCAAGCAGAACTTGATGCGGAGGTTTGGTGTATCATCAAACACACCATTACCAAGAATAAATTGTTTAGGACTCATGCTCTCAGTATGGTTATCACCTACCGTCACCTGATAGATAAGGTTCAGGTCTCTGAAGTTGGGACAGTGGGCGAAGGCAGAATCCTGAAGAATCACATCAAATGCGCAATACACCTCTGCGATGTTGGTGTGCGTGTCACAGATATCCAGTATCTTCAGGCGGTCGTTGCCCTTGAACGCTCCAGCCTTGACATAATCTAGCTTATAGTTGTTCCAGTTACCATAATCATTGATCAATGCAGCTAGGCCTTCGTTGTGGTCATCATCCAGTTCCGTATTGTCTGGTGCATAAATCATAAGGTGATCGATATCATGATTGTCCACGGTGTGACGCAGCGGGAGCGTGTTCTTGTCGTATGCCAAGGCGTACTTACAGCTCCACTCTGTAGAGTTTTCCACTATCGCCACATCCTCAGCCTTGTACATATCCTTATACTGCGACCAATACTCATCGTCCAAGAACTCTTGTAGCTCTTCCTTGCCCACTCTAATCTTTATCCTTGAACGAGCCGCACTATCCAAGCCAGCGAAGATGTCACCCAAAGGAAGGAAGTTGTCTGGCGTAAGGCTCTTGTAGGCGTGGTTATCACTATGCGCACCCGTGCTATAGTTGATCAGGTCGAGCGTCTCAAAGTTATTACAACCATAGAACATCGAGTCTGGAAGCGCCAGCGTCAAACCCTTAGCAAGCGAACGTGAACCTGTACCTTTGCGCTCCTGAAACTTGAGCGTCTTCAGTTTGGTCTTGTTATGGAATGCATCACGAGCAATTGCTACGGTTTGGTAATCGCTATTATATGTTCCAGGGTCATTATATATCGTCACGGTCTCTTGGTTATCAACACTCTTGATATACAAACGTGGTACATTGTTAACATCTTCCGTTAATAACCATGTGCCAGACATCTTACTACTAGCAGGATGTTCGTAATATTTCTTTGCGCGATTAGCTATATAGTTAATGGGGGTGTCATTATCTGCTTGGTTTGCTCCTATCATGATAGCTACATCAGCAGCAAACAAATAAAGGCCTATAGCAGTTCCTGCTGCACCTGTAGCCACAGTAATAGCTTCTTCAGGAAGAAGTACTAAAGGATAATAAATATAATAGAAAAAATTAGCAAGTACAGCTTCACCTGCTTCTCCCAAAAAAACAAAAGGAGACATATATACATTTCCTATTGCATAAAATGGTATCGCTTCCAGTACTTTAATCGCCACATTCCACCATGAACTCTTCATGGACACAATCTGATTGACTGAGAGACCATTCAACACGCTGCTAGCATAATCGTAGGTTACACCATCGATTGGGTCAAGTGACTTATCTGTTGGCAAGAATTCGCACGCCACGATATAGTCCTTATATTGGCTCCAGTTGGGATCAGTGATGAAATCATTATAATATTCGGGCAACACATTGATGCGGAAATCCTTTGACACGCCGTCAAAGACATGCTCACCGA
>CAVHUZ010000124.1:2045-4515 GCA_963639545.1 Bacteroidaceae bacterium | reverse complement strand
CGTATGCACTCTGACGCTCAGTTTGCAGGTTCATCTTCTGTTCCGGCACACGTAGAGATGATGGGCTTCCTCGGCATGGGTAACAACCCTATGGTTGGTGCTACCGTTGCTGTTGCAGTTCAGACTGACCTCTTGCTCAACAAGAAGTAATTGCTTAATCTAAAAGCATTTGTATAATATAGATCCTCCATAATTCCATCTTGGGATTATGGAGGATTTTTGTTTATCATATTGTTGGCTTAAGCTAGCTGGCTCAAAGCCAACACTCACATAGACAATCATTACACCTAGTAAACAAAAAAGGCTAGCACAAACTACCGCACTACCCCAAAAACAACTGTAATCAGCCTTAGCAATCCACTAAGAAGCCTCTGATTCTCTAGCGTGCTTCACTGTTTGACACATCATCCTCACTAACGCAATAAGACGAAAGGTCATACATGCACATTTCTCACTCAATCGTTTTATTGCTAATCTGTTCTTCGTATGCCTAATCTATGCACCTAGAAGGAAAGCCGTCTACATAAAATTTATCGACAAACAGACAAGTAATGATAATAGAAATTGTAAAATATTATCATAAAATAATACGCTTTCTAAAACTGACGAAATAGAGCTTTCCATTGCATAGAGCACTCTTAATTCAGCCCAAAACGACTATATATTTCCTAAAACATATGGTTTGGCAACCTCAAAGGACACGTTTTACGTTCCCAAACAGCCCCTTTGAGGAGCTCATAGAGGCTTATTTAGGACGGTTTTTGAGTCTTTTTTTTTTTTTTTCTAGGTCTAACGACCAAGACATCTCGATAAGATACTGATTTTGTGATGTTTACATATTTCACAAATTCAACTCCTTTTATAGCCTACAAACGGAATATGCGAAGCACAAGGCGGGTTTACACAAGGTTATGTAAAGTATTTTCATGGTTCACAAATATGTTTCCCAACTACATAACCAGTAGTCCACGCAGCCTGCAGGTTAAACCCGCCTGTGACAGCATCAATATCAAGCAACTCTCCTGCAAAGAACAAGTGCGGATGAAGTTTGCTTTCTAAAGTATTGAGATTGACATTGCTAAGCGCCAAGCCGCCACAAGTAACAAATTCTTCTTTATGCTTACCACGGCCATTGATTTGGTATTGATCGTTAGTAAGAACCTCTATTAGCTGATTGAATGCTTTCTGGCCCACCTCTGCCCACTTTCGTTCCAATGGCAGATGAGATTTTTCTAGCAAATAATGCCACAATCGAGATGGTATTGTGAAAGGATTAATGGTAGATAGCTGCTTCTTAGGATTGATAATGGCAAACTGTTTCAATCGGTCTTCTACCTCCTGTCGGCTCAGTTGAACTAACCAGTTAACGGACACAGTACAAACATACTGATGTTCTGAAAGATAGCGTGCAGCATGTGACGAAAGCTTTAACACCGCAGGACCGCTCATACCGCTATGGGTAACCAGCAAGGATCCTTGCACACGAAACTTGGTGGAAGGTATGGATAGCGACACCTCAGCAATAGCCGTGCCCGATAATTCACAAAACGCTTTATCCGTCACAACCAATGGGTAAAGCGAAGGGACAGGAGCCTCAACTTTCAGCCCCAATGAGGAAAACATCTGCAAACCTTCTTGCTTTGGCATTCCACCCATGGTGAAGGCCACTCGATCAAATGTTTTCTCTATCATCTCACTGCATCCACCTGTAGTCTGCTTGGAAGAAAATAGAAGTTTATATTGTAAAGATTCTTCACATGACACAATCTGCTTGAGATTATACCCAGCAACCAACTTCACCCCAGCTTGGCGAGCATGAGAGACGAGACAGTCAATGACAGTTTGCGCATCGTCCGACTTGGGGAACACGCATTCATTCTCCTGCACATAAAGAGGCACGCCACGTCGTTCGAACCATTGTACTGCATCTTTGTAATCAAACTGATTGAACAATCGTTTCATCAGTTTATGTCCCCGAGGATATACTTGCTTGAGATCTGTTACGTTACGAAACGAATTGGTTACGTTACATCGTCCCCCACCCGTCAAACCCACTTTGACAAGCATCTTTTCACTCTTTTCAAAGATATAGACCTCTGCAGAAGGATTGATCTCCTTCGCCGTGATAGCAGCAAGAAAGCCAGACGCGCCTCCGCCAATGATTGCGATTCGTAACGATTCAGACATAAGCAAAATTTAAATTCGTCTGCAAAGATACATTATTTCGATGGTAATCATTCTTGGGGCACGTACAAAAACGTTGGTGGGCTTTGGTCAAATCAGTATTATTTAGTAATTTTGCCATCAGTTTTTGTGTTATTGTAATAATGAGTGGCTCTTTATCCATAATCAGAATGTTCGTACTCGCTACTTCTCGGGCAATCCCCCGATACTTACTATATACGTAAAAACAAGCTATAAACAAAAGATTTTTAAGATAACATCCAATCTATAGGAAACAAAACAGATA
>CAVHUZ010000124.1:0-2013 GCA_963639545.1 Bacteroidaceae bacterium | reverse complement strand
AAACAGATATGAAAGAATTTGAACTCATTGCCAAAACATTCATGGGATTAGAAGGTGTTTTGGCACAAGAGCTTACCGAATTGGGAGCAAACGATGTAGAAATTGGCCGTCGAATGGTATCATTCAAAGGCGATAAAGAGATGATGTACCGTGCCAACTTCCAACTACACACTGCCATTCGTATTCTGAAACCAATAGCCCACTTTAAAGCTAAATCTGCTGACGACATGTATGACGCGGTAAAAAAGATTGACTGGAGCCAATATATCACTCCTGGCAAGACCTTCTCCGTAGATTCAGTAGTGTATTCGAGCGAGTTCACCAATTCACGTTTTGTCACTTACAAGGTAAAGGATGCCATCGTTGACCAATTCCGTGAGAAGACAGGAACACGTCCAAATATTTCTGTGACCAACCCTGACATACGCCTCAATATCCATATCGCAGAGTTTGACGCTACGCTGTCGCTCGACTCTAGCGGCGAATCGCTCCATCGTCGCGGCTATCGACAAGAGAGCGTAGAGGCACCACTTAACGAGGTGTTAGCTGCAGGTATGATTCTGATGACAGGTTGGCGAGGTGAGACCGACTTTATCGATCCTATGTGTGGTTCGGGCACATTACCCATCGAAGCTGCACTCATAGCACGCAATATCTCACCAGGTGTGTTCCGTAAGGAATTTGCTTTTGAGAAATGGCCCGACTTTGACCAGGATCTCTTCAATGAGATTTACGAGGATGATTCGCAGGAACGCGAGTTCACTCACCACATCTATGGTTACGACTGCGACATGAAGGCTGTCAACACTGCACGCCTTAACGTAAAGGCTTCGGGCTTATCTAAGGATGTAACGATAGACTGCCAAAACTTCAAGGACTTTAAGGCTCCAACTGAGAAGAGCATCATCGTGATGAATCCTCCTTATGGTGAGCGTATCTCTACTCCCAACTTGCTTGAAACATACAAGATGATTGGCGAGCGCCTCAAGCATGAGTTTATGGGCAATGATGCATGGATATTATCTTACCGTGAAGAGTGTTTCCGTCAGATAGGTCTAAAGCCTAGCATCAAGATTCCGGTATATAATGGCTCGCTCGAATGCGAATTCAGACGCTACCAATTGTTTGATGGTAAGATGAAGGAGTTCCGCAGCGAAGGCGGCATCGTAAAAACAGAAGAGGAGAAACGCGAAATGGCGCAGAAGCATCGCTTCAAAAAGAATCGCGAGTTCAAGCAGCGTTTGGATGCCGAGCAAGAAAACCAAGAGGCTGACATCAGAAGCTTTACCTTCCACAACTTTGATAACAAACAAGAGAGAGACGCACGTCCTCGGATGGGAAAACGTTTCGGCAACGACGATAGACGTGACAAGCGCATGGGCAAACGACCATTCAAGGGAGGAAGACGTAATAGCAAACCTACATTTAACGACTATGAATAATAAAACAAGAAAGGGGCTCATAGCTACTGCCTTTATAGGTACCTTCCTGCTGAGTCCTTTAAGTTCACCGATGGTCATGGCGCAGAAGCAATTCACCCTAGAAGATCTCAATTATGGTGGGACCAACTATTACCAACTGTTACCAGAGAACCGCTACACTACATGGTGGGGGGATGAGTTGGTAAGATTGGAAAGTGACCATTGTAACGTTTACAATGCCAAGAATGGCAAAGAGTCTGCTCTGTTCACGCTTAGCGACCTCAACCAATGGGCATCACTAGATGATGAACATAAGGTTAGAAGTCTGTATTATGCTTCTTTCCCCTACGCTGACAAATCGCAAGTGTTGGTAACCAATGGGCATGAGAGATTGCTGGTGGATTTTGTGGCACATAAGGTAGTGGCTCGGTACACTATCCCGACCAATGCAAAGGTTGAGGATTGGAATAGCACCTCAGGCAATACTGCGTTTGTCAAAGACAATCAACTATATGTGGCTGACCGCGAAAACAACGTCAAGCAACTCACCAACGATGGCTCTCGAAACATCGTCTATGGACAGAGCGTACAC
>CAVHUZ010000123.1:0-4873 GCA_963639545.1 Bacteroidaceae bacterium | reverse complement strand
AGATTATCCTTGACCACCTAGAGCGTAAGAGAGCTAACAAGGAATAAGATCCGGACTTTGGCTTCAAGCTAGAAGCCGAGGTCTAGAAATAACAAACCGCAGATTGACGAAGATGATTCGGTCAGTCTGCGGTTTTTTTGTTTCGATTCTATTGGGTTCAATAGATGGCCTTGGACAAGGGAGGCTGTCTTAAAGATTGACGCCTAGCTCACGCAATGGTATCATCACAAAGTCGCGTTCGAGCATATGCGGATGGGGAATCTTAAGCTCAGGGGTATCTAGAGTGATATCATCATAAAGCAAGATGTCTATGTCGATGATACGATCAGCATACTGGCAGTTGATGCTCTTGTGCGTTCGGCCCATGCGCCGTTCTATCTGTTGGGTAAGAGAGAGCACATCTAGTGGGGCAAGGGACGTAGAAACCGCTACACATGCATTCATAAACGTATGGTCAGACTCAAAGCCCCATGGTTCGGTCTCGATAAAAGATGATTGCTTAGCGACAGGACCGATAAGGTCAGAGATACACTGGATAGCTGTGAGTAAGGCTTTACGGCGATCGCCAAGATTTGAGCCAAGAGAGAGATATAAGGTGTGCATAAAGAAAACACCTTCCCTACCCTAGCGGTAAAGAAGGTGCAGCTATCTGATTAATCGTTCAATATAAGCAGGGAATCGCCATAGCAACCAAACTGGTAGCCATGCTCCACAGCCATGTTATAGGCTTCCATAACAAAGTCGTAACCACCAAAAGCGGCGGTGCTCATCAACAATGTTGACTCTGGATGATAGAAGTTGGCTACCATCGAATCAGCAAAGCCAAAGTCGTATGGAGGGAAGATAAACTTATTGGTCCATCCGTCATACTCCTTAAGCATACCATCTGTACCCACAGCGGTCTCAGTTGCCTTTACCACGCTGGTACCGATGGCGCATACATGATGACCGGCACGCTTGGTGTCATTGACAATCTTACATGCCTCGGCATTGATGTGCATCTCCTCTGAGTCCATCTTATGCTTGGTCAGGTCCTCTACCTCGATATGATTGAAGTTGCCTAGGCTGCAATGAAGCGTTACAAAGGCCGACTGAATACCTGCAATCTCCATCATCTTCATCATCTCACGTGAGAAGTGTAAGCCCGTTGCTGGGGCGGTAACAGCACCTTCGTTCTTGGCAAAGACGCACTGGAAGTACTCTAGGTCTTCCTCGCTGGCATGAGCGAAGTCGTCTCCGTCCTGCTTGGGACGATTGTCTATCACATAACGGGGCAATGGTGCCTCACCGATGGCAAACAAGTCAGCGCGAAACTCCTCATGAGGACAATCGTATAGGAAGCGCAACGTACGACCGCGAGAGGTAGTATTATCTATCACCTCTGCCACCATCGTACCAGCTTCGTCAAAGAAAAGCTTGTTACCGATACGTATCTTGCGAGCGGGTTCTACCAAGACATCCCACAAGCGCATCTCTTGATTGAGCTCGCGAAGCAGGAACACCTCAATCTTAGCGTCGGTCTTCTCCTTCGTTCCGTACAAGCGTGCGGGGAAAACCTTGGTATCATTGAACACAAAGGTATCGCCTTCATCAAAGTATTTGACCAAATCACGAAACTGAATATAGTCGCCTTCTATCGGATTACCATTCTCGTCGGTATGGAAAAGGTCTATCTTTTGTGACCGTTTGTGTAGAACCATCAATCGGCTTTCATCCCGACGGGTCACCTTGAAGACAGATTCGCTACCATCTGGACGCTGAATGCGATGCTCAGAGGTATGCGGATAAAGGGCTACTTGATCAGCTGGCAAATTGAATTTGAACTGTGATAACTTCATATTTTAAAGCTTTCCTTTTTATATAAGATTATGAATGTTCTATTGTTTGGCTTTCAAGCCATTGTTCTATTTGATCATAAGAGATGCAATCTTCTACCTTCACATCACCCACACGGGTGCGGCGCAAAGCCACAAGATAAGCACCGCTATCCAAGGCACGTCCTAGGTCGCGTGCCAAAGCACGGATATAGGTTCCCTTACCGCAGACTACGCGGAGAGATAGCTGCATCTTCTCAGCATCAAAAGAGAGAATCTCTATCTCGTCTATGCGTACATGTTTGGGTTGTAGCACCACATCCTCGCCATTGCGGCGATAGTTGAAGGCACGTTCACCATTGACCTTGACCGCACTGTAAGTAGGTGGTACCTGATCAATGTCGCCCACAAAAGCCTTCAAAGCCTCACGGATAAGGTCCAAGGTGATGTGAGCAGTGGGAAACTGTGCGTTCTCGGGATGTTCACAATCATAGCTGGGCGTGGTGGCGCCAAGCTGCATGGTGGCTACATATTCCTTGGTATGACGCTGAAGCGTTTCGATCTGTTTGGTCATCTTACCCGTAGCAAGTATCAAGACGCCCGTAGCAAGGGGATCAAGGGTCCCTGCATGTCCCATCTTCACTTTGTGTTGGGCAACTTGGCTACACAGATATCTTACATGTGCCAAGGCCTTAAAGCTGGTTATACCATAAGGTTTATCGATAGGGATGAGTTCGCCCGTCTTAAAATTCATGCGCTAATGGGTTGATGGATTTATAATACGTAGGGGAGAATGATGGTCAAAAGACCTGCGATGGCACAATAAATGCCGAAATAAATGAGTTTGCCTTTCTTGACAATATTGATCATCCATTTGCAAGCCAAGCACCCTGAGACAAATGCGGCAACAAATCCGATAACCATTGGGAGGGTATCGATACCACCCAAAGTCTCTTTTCCGCTAAGTCCTTTTAGCAAGTCGAGTAGTGCTTCACCAAGGATTGGAGGGATGACCATAAGGAAGGAGAACTGCGCCATCTGCTCTTTCTTGTTACCAAGCAGCAGACCTGTAGCAATAGTAGTGCCTGAGCGAGACAAGCCTGGAAGCACAGCCAACGCCTGACCCACACCAATCAAGAATGCGTGCCAAAGCGAGATATTTTCACGCTGACGGGGTTTGGCATAATAAGAGAAGGTAAGCAAGAGAGCTGTTACCAAGAGCATGATACCCACAATGAGCAGTCCTGAGCCAAACACTGCTTCTACCTGATCCTTAAAAAATACGCCAACGATACCTACAGGAATCATTGACACGATGATATTGAGTGCGTACTTGGTCTCGGCGTTCATCTCAAACTTGAACAAACCTTTCAAAATCCAGTCTATTTCCTTCCAAAGGATCACCAAGGTGCTAAGCACTGTGGCTACGTGAACCATGATGGTAAAGGTCAAGTTGTCTGCACCATTGATGCCAAAGAGATGGGAACCGATAGCCAAGTGGCCACTACTGCTGACGGGGAGATACTCTGTAAATCCTTGAATGAGTCCTAAGACCAATGCTTCAAACCAATTCATTTCTACCTATTGTTGCTTTATTATATATAATATGGTGTAAGGATGATGGATGATTAGTCCTCGTTGCTCTTGGGCTTGTAAAGAATAGCACCAATGATAGAGAGGTAACCTACGAGCGTAATCACGGGTGCGATCTTGATGCGCATATCGCTCAGCACTGCAGGATCGAAATGATGTTCATCCGAATTGCCACCACTCATCAAGAAGAAACCTATGATTACGATGGCAACACCTACTGCAAGAAGAATCATATTCATCTTGCCAAAAGCAAAATTTCTTTTATTCATGATTGTATGATTTGTATTTCGCATAAGGTTCTGAGGGGCTTTCAGAACATGATTAAATCTTATACAAGTCGCCTGCCTTCATTCTCAAGAACTTGTTCACGGACAACCAAGCACAGAAGGTGGTGATGATTACACCCACAGCAAGCACAATCAGTGCGGTGAATGTCATCACGCTGGCATCGATAATGGTGGTCATCTCTGGCTCGTAATTGTACAACGCAAACATACCTATACCTAGAACGGCAATCGCAATGAAGGCTGAAAGAAGTCCTTCACCCACGGCTTGACGGATAAACGGCATACGAATGAAGTTCCACGAAGCTCCAACGAGTTTCATGGTATGGATAGAGAAGCGACGTGCATAGACGCTTAGTCGGATAGTATTGTTAATGAGGGAGAACGAAACGACCGTCAGGAGCGCTGCAATAATGAGCAACACCAAGGAGATACGGTTTAATGTGCGATTGACGCTATTTATGAGGTCTTGTCGATAAGACACTTCGCTAACGCCTTTGTACTCTTTCAGCTGTTTAGAAATCCACTGAATAGAGTCGTTGTTAGCATATTGCGCCTTGAGCTGGATTTCTATTTCGGCAGTGAAAGGGTTCTCGCCGGCAAACTCGGCTGGGTTTGCGCCAAGCTCTTTGGTTCCTTCTTTGAGCGCTTGATCTTTACTGATGTATTTTATATGATTGATATAAGAAAGTCCATCGACACGATTGGCCAGTGCGATAGATTCGCCATCACTCATATCGGGCTGCAGAATCATCGTAAGGGTAAGGTTCTCTTTCACATAATTGGATAGGTTTCGACCAGTGAAAACCGTCAAAACCACAATACCAATGAGCACCAGCACCATTGCCGTACTGATACATAGGGTAACCACCTGCAGGCTGTGTCGACTGCGGGTCTTATTGCGTTTCTTTACCATTCTTATATAATCTAAAATCAGAAAGCTTTCTGACGCAATGCGTCAAGTTTGTTGCAAAGGTAAACTAAAATTGCTTTATCACAAAGTTTTTGTACCTAAAATTTCATAATCAGATGTATGTAGAAGTCTAGTGTAAGGTTTTTTGGAAATTGAGAAACAATTGACTAATTTTGTATCTGAATACTTTTAAGGCGGGTTCTATAAATTAGCTTTGATGGATTTTTGAATTTTAGCCGAGCAGATTACACTTGCTTTCTGAAGGAGCA
>CAVHUZ010000122.1:0-5254 GCA_963639545.1 Bacteroidaceae bacterium | reverse complement strand
TGAGCAACAACTGGACTGGTAGATACAGTCCGCTCGAAAGAGTCAAGAGCCAACGTAATGCAGCCGAGGACGGTTCCAAGCCCGTGTAAATGCAGAGGACGATTGGAAGCTGTTTCTAAGATGACTTAGCAGCCCGAACCAATTGAAAAGGAAGTAGTAATGTATCAAATAAGAGTAAAAACATTTGACTACTTCACGGGTACTGAATACGAAACAAAGTATTTCGAAACCGTCGAAGAAGTCGAAAGATTCAAAAAACAAGTCAGTAAATACCCTGACTATCCCGACCATTATAGTCGTATCGACTATATAGGGGAAGTCGCACTAGTAAAAACAAAAAACAAACCAAATAAAAACGATATCGTTATTGATATCGATAACACAAAAATCGTCGATGGCTTCGACGATGTAAAAGATGTAACCACTACTTCCGTTATTGAAGAAAAACAACTCTTTGACGATGGAAGTGTTCAATTTTAATAACCGACTAACGCGGACGTGGAAGCGATAACCACGTAAAAAACACTACGCAGATGGGCACCGTGGCAACACGGTGTTAATGCGGCAGTCTCGGTCCAAAGCCCGAGCAAGCAGGCATAAACAGTTTCAATATTGGCAAAGCGAGGTCCTAGTCCTCGGTGTTGCTCCTAGCACATGACATCAATGGGTTCGATTCCCAAAGATGATCAAATATAAGGAGGCAACATAGATGAAGTTGCAAAATAACAAATGGAAAGCCAATATTGAAACCAAAATTCGCCGTGATGGCAGTGAACACACCATAGAAAGAGAACACAAGTTCTTCGACCGTGGTTGGACGCACACCAAGCACATTGGGCGGCATGGCAACCGCAAGCCGAGGTACAAAGACGTTCATATAAACGTTATAAAGTACTTTGACGACAGTGATGTTGATATTACGGTTGAAGTGGTCTTCAAACGCAAACCATCATCACTGGCTGAAACAATAGCCGACTGTATCGTAAATGACTACAAATACGATATGCGTGGCAACAAAATACATCGATTTCAAATAACCGATCTCGATGTTTCTGATATAATGTACACTCACAAACTACCTTGTGAGTGTGTCAGTTTATCAGATATAAAGCTTGCACTTGAAGAATGTAGGCAAATCAAATCCGTCTACCTAACTTCGGTGCAAGTTGGACCAAACGAAACACTAGAGCTTTTAGCGATAAACCGCGATTAAAGCCCGCAGGCCTGCTCGTAAGAGTAATCGGTGCAAGTCCGATGCGCAGCAATGCGCGGCGCTCATGGGTTACAACCCTAATCCTACGTCTCATAAACGTGGGTCGCATCAGATCACAGACAGTGGTATGCGCAGACCAAAGGAGGTCAATATGAAGTTCGTTTTGGAAAAACATCACGAAGGAACAAACAAAACTTGGCAAGCCGATAAAGCCGTTGCCTACTTTCAATGTTGTGGAACCAATGTTGAAGAACCGTTGAATATTAAATTCAGCGGCCGAACTAATTATTCCAACACTATGAAAATAGTAAATTCGTTGAAGCAGAAGGCAAAAACTATTTTTGCTTCCGACGATGAATACCCGTCAATAAGAATCGTCTACAAAAGTTCATTGAACTGCATTGTAGACGAACACCTTGTCTGGGTTGAATTTTAGTTATAACGATTCGACTTATCTCGAATCGGTAGGCAGAAACCCAAGCGTAAAAATAATGCGCAAATATTGGGGAGAAGACGCTTATTGTATAAGGTGCGGAAGCTATCTTTACAATGTATCGGAAGAAATATACGATTACTTTAAACAATCAAAGGAGGAAACGACTAATGAATAACATTACGTTTACCAAGGAACAAAAACAACAATTGAAACTCAATGTATTTGCAATCGAAAAATACATTGAAGAAGCCGTCGTCCCGTATCTCACGGGCGACGTGCGCATTGAGTTTGGAGGAACGCATCACGACCCGCGCACTGGAACACCGACAGCAATGTATACGCTCTGTGTGTCAAAAGACAAGAGAGAGCGTTTGGCTGGTTGGAGTGTCTACAAACACTCAAACGTGGGGCTTGAATGTAAATTTGGCCCTGCGTTCGTATTGGAGGAAAGATTGCCTTCCGATCAGTATGAACTATTACGAAATTGGCAATATTTGAAACAACAACTGGAACAAATTGTAGACAAACAACGCTCCGTTGGTGCGTTTATTGAAAACTTTAAAGTTTAAGGAGGTAACTAAAATGATTTGTAACAAAAAGGAATGGCAAATTCTTGACGACGTGCAAGTAACGTTGTTGAAATTCGGTTCTATGATGACGGAGAAAGATAAGGCGCGTGTAAACGCTTTTATCTTTCTTTGTGCAGAAAGTACGAAAGCTGAAAAAGAACGTGCTGAACGTTCTGCGCAGAAAATCAAAGAGCGTAGAAAGGAAAATCCCAACTACGCTCGTCCCGAAAGGGAATGGAAAAAGAAGTAACAACAATCCAGCCCATCGACGCTACCCGATGGGCTTTTATATAGATAAATGTTTAAGGAGGTATTCGAAATGACGTACAAACAACAAAAACAAAAGGCAAGAGAACTCGCAACTATGTGGCAGCATGACTTCGCCAACAACAATTACAACTGGGAAGAAGTTGGCGAGTTTGCCGATTACTTCACCAAACTTGGCAAACGTTACGGTTTGTTGAAAGAATTCCGTGAAAACGGAATCATCTAATCAAAAAATATTTAAGGAGGTTTTCAAAATGAAAACATTTTACATGACAGTAACCGAAACACTTGTGAGAACCGTTGAGGTTCATGCCGAAACAGCCGATGAGGCTTACGCAAAAGTTGAGGATGCCTGCAACGATGGCATCATTGAACTTAATCGGCAAGACTTCCGTGACCGCGAAATCACAGACGAAACCGATCAAACGCTTGACAACTACGAATTGGGTGGAATGCCCAAATTCTATGAAATTCAATAATTTTGGAGGTTGAGTAAAATGTTGAAAATAAAACTCACAAATGGAACCATGATGGCAGTAAATTATAATGCAGAAATTGCGGATGGTATCCGCCTTATCTTCATCGATAATGATGGAAACGAAAGCGAAATTACTCTCGACATCTTAAAAGACACAGGCGAAGCAAGAGCTATTATTTACAAAGAAAACTCTGATGAACCCGATGAAATAATTGCATTAAATTAAAGGAGGACATAAAATGTCTAATATCAAAATTTATGAAAGTAACACCCAAGGCAAAAAAACCTTCGTTAAAGAAGTGCTTACGCCCGTCGTTCAACAATACGGCTATTCGCTTGCGAGCTACACAGGTGAAGACGGCAAAGATGAGAAGGTTTGGTTGTTCAAACGGTCGAACCGCAAAATCGGCTTTGTCGATGATGCGCAGTTTGCAGTTGATGTAACCGCAGATAGCATAACGGCGTTGTTTGAAGACGTGCTTCGACACATCGGAGTAATTCCCGAAACACGAATTCAAAGAAGCTTAATAAAAGCTTGCTTGGATTATATCCAAGACGGAACAGAAGGCTCACTTGAATTTCTGCAAATAATGAGAGATGAGCTTCGCATGACAGACGATGAAATCGAAGAATACGGCAAAGGTTACTGCCTCGATACTTCCGCATACGAGGATTAACATAAAGGCTGAGCGGTGGCAGCCAAACACCACCGCGAAATCAAATTATAAGGAGGTAACAAAATGACACCGAGCGAGCAAAAAAGAATTGCTTTGATCGAGTATAAAAACTCGGTATATCACAATATGCGTGATTTAACGCATAGATCAAGAGAAGACTTACCCTTTTGGGACAACCCCTACTATATTGCGTTTTACAGCAAACAACGCAGGCAGGAGTTGTTAAAAGCAGGCAAAACCGCACTGGCAAAAGCGCGTAATTATCATGAAATTTCACAAGTCCGTCGTAAATTTTGCGATAAAATCTACGCAGAACACGACAACATCTTCGTTGAGATTGCAACCAAATATGCGGTGGGAGCGATGTGCGACGAAGACGTAGCAAGAAAGTTTTACTCGAAACAACCCACGAGCGACTTTGCCGCAAGAGAATTGTTCGAGGAAACCAACAAAAAATGGGTGTATAACCTACGACTTCCCGACGGTAGAGTCGCGAAGATAGACATGCGCAAAGACGCAAAACAAAATAATTTTTAAGGAGAAACCACAATGAAACAAAACGAAAAAGTTTACCTGCTCACAATCGAGTACAAAGAAGGTTCATATGACTTCGATGTTGCTACAAAAGTGTACGCGAAACATCAAGATGCAGTTGACGAATTGCGCAAAATCGTTAAGATGGTCAAGGCTGAATACGGCGACAACTTCAATGAAAATGGAGAATTCGTCGGTGACGGTGGTATTTGGTGCTGCGAAGAAGATGAAACATCGTTTTCAATATGGGAAGATGGAAACTACAACAATTCCCATTACAATATTCGCGTAAGCGAAGAAAACGTATTTTAATTTAGGAGGATATATCATGAAACTCGAATTCACAAGAAACGAAAACAATTACACGCTTGAAACAGCGAAAGATTTTGCAAAAGAACTTTCGTTTGCCTTCACGACGGGCAAGCGAAACGGCAAAATTACATTCATTGCAGATTTTGCATTGTCAAATTTGCAAGCAGATGACAAAATTAATTTGAATGAACTCGATAACATAATGGTTCAATGTGAACCTTGGCATGGTGTCAAAGAACTTGGTGAAATCGGATTCAACAACGATGAATATCGAACATTTGTTTTCGATTATTATGGGGGCGGTCGCTTCAACAGCATACAAACAAATATGTTTGACGAAGCGGACGAAGTTGAAGAATGCGTTCTTGATGTAGTTTGCGACATTCTTGATCTCAAAATGAACGAAGCTGACAAATGGTTGGTTTTGGTTCAATGGAACGAAGACAAGCCAATCGTTGACGATCGACAACAAGAAATTGATGAAGAGACCAAACGCATCGAAGACGAAGCGGTAAAAAACTTCGCCGAAATGTTAACCGATTATGCCCAAGGAGTACAAGCTTCTGGATACGACGACATCGGCGTTGAAGATATCAAAGACAAACTACACGAACATCTCAACAATTGGAATATTAAGTATACGCCTGCATACGAAGCAGGCAAAATTTTTAGGAGGAAACTAAAATGAAACAAACAACAACAAAAATGGAATTTACAATGGAAAACGTAGCAAAATTCCTTAAAGACAGCGCCGATTGGTTGATTGAC
>CAVHUZ010000121.1:0-5304 GCA_963639545.1 Bacteroidaceae bacterium | reverse complement strand
AGGTGGCGTTGTCCACGCTAGCATCGATGGCGTATGGCAAGCAGAGCGTGCCCCAAGTGTTGGTCATCGTACGTGCATAGGTAGCCGTCTTAGCCAAGAAAGGTTTGTCGCTGCGGAAGTCGAGTCCGTCCACAAGGGTCAGATCATCTGCCATGAGCGGATCATCGGTGCTGCCGTCGCCTTCAATATCGTACGTGGTGTTACCTATATAATAATGGTATAGACAATCCTCAAACTTGCTAGGCACGTCGCTGCTCTGCACATCAGAGGAGTTGACCACCACATAGACGGTGTAAGGCTTCAGAGAGATGGTGTCCGTGCTGACGGGGTTCCATAGCTTCGTGGTATCGTTCATCACCATCAGCTTCTGCTCCTTGGCATCGCTGCCTGCGATGGTCTGGAGGTTACCCATCATCGTGTATCCGATGCCATGTACCGAGGTGTTACGTATCGGTGTGACAGGAACGCTGATACCAGCGTCACCGCCATCGATTTCCATCGTTGTGACATCATCCTTGGTCCTCACTGCGTAAGGCACATTGGCTTCCATCTTTGATGTAGGACGGAAATAGATCATACCACTCTTGGTGCTATCTGTATCGAGGGCATAAGCCTTGAAGCCCGTTGGGGTATGGCTCACAGTGAATGGCAAGGTCAGCGTGGTATAGCTGTTGGGCGTGAAGCTACGGCCGAAGGTCACCTTATCGGCGGTGAATGCCTTAGGCACATCATTGCCAAACTTGTCAGTGAGATAGTACTCATAGCAGCTCAGCGAACCTTCCTTGCCATAGACCACATTGCGCTGGTTGCTTGCCACCGCAGTAGAGGGCGCATAGAGCAAAGCATCTTCACGCACGCCAAGCGCAAGGACATCGTTCTTGAGCGAGTCACAAGCAGAGAGATCCACCCAGTGGAGAGCGGTGTTGGCCTTGAACATACCGTCCTCGAGCGTGGTCAGCGTAGAGGGAAGCGAAGCACAATGCAAGTTTTTCAGACTATCGAGCTCGCCGCTCTTAAGGGTCTGAATCTTGGTCTTAGATAGCTTGCTAAGATTGGTAAGGCCAGGGAAGTTGCGGAACCAACCATCTACGTCGTCCACGCTAGCAAGATCATCATCCGTAGCGATGGCCTTGCTACCGAAGGCTCGGAAGAGATCATCATCTGTAAAACCAGTGGTCAACTCGCTTGTGTGGTCGGTATATTGGTCATCCATCGAGAACGAGTTGACCAAATCCTTGCGCACATACATCTTCCCCACCTTGCGGTTGGCTCCTTCGAGCGGGTCGCTGAAGGCATCATGATGTATTTCGGGCTTACTCTTACATAGGAAGATAATCTGCTCAAGGTTACGATTTTCGCCAAGGGCATCATCATCTATATAGGTTACGTCGTCACCAATAACAAGCGTCTTGAGCGATGCCATATCATAACAAGCCTCATAATTGAGCTTGGTAGCGGTGCGAGGCAAGATTACCGTCTCAAGATTGTCACAGTTCCAAAGCATATCCTTCGGTATCTCGTTGTCGTTTTCTATCTTGCGGTTACTCCACCTGAGCAAAAACTCGTACTTGTCAGCACGGAGCTGCGCATCGTAGAGGTCGAGATAAGAGAGGCTGGTCACATAGACATGCTCGTTCCAATCGGGTTCGCGACCACCAAGGTAGCGTATCAAGGCAAGGTCTTTGCCGCCGATAGGACCATTTACCTTTAGGCTGGTAATCTGGCTAAGATCACCACCAACAGCCACCACCATATCATCATCCATGGTAAGAGTGGCATTAAGCGAGTCGGCAAGCGTGTTAGGCTCTGTCAATGTGATTTCGCGTATTTTGCTACGCGTAGCGCGGTAGCCTTGGATATGATTCTTATACTTAGGCCAAGCCTTGCGATAGGCGTCTTCAGTACCTTCGGGGACATATACCACAAAGTTGGTAGGTAGATCGTCAAGACCATCCTCGCCCAAAGCAGGCGGCTGAGCGCACCAAGCATTAATCGTATGAAGCGAAGTACATCCCTTAAAGGCACCTGCCGATATCGAATCCAATCCTATAGGAAGAGTGACCTTCTCGAGGCTTGACATATTGGTCAAGGTACTATCACCGAGGGTGCTGACATTACTCATAAAGAGTTCATCGAAGCTAGCAATGTCTTTATTGTCATTCATCCATCCCTTGATGTTTGATGCGTTCATCAGGTCAAGAGGTGAGAAGACGTGTTGCTTCTTCAACGCTTCTACAAGAGCAGGATCCTTAAAGTTGGTTATCACACTATCAGCAATTGCCGTGAGACCAGTGTTAGAGGTATAATCGTTTACTGAGCCTTCAGGCACGATGAGCGCGTTAAAATGCGATTCTTCCTTTGTTGACCTTACATAATGGACCATTCCTCCTTCATGGTCAACTATTTGTCTATATGTAAACGCATTGTATGGCATATGGCTCGGCACTTTCTTAGAAAGCATAACAAGCGCTACCTTGTTGTCGGTTTCACCAGCCACGTCTTCATCGATATAGGTCACATTATCGCCTATGACAAGGTATTTCAGATTGGTACAGCCACGCATGGCATGCCACATAATGTCTTCGGCACTCTTAGGAAGGATAAGCGTCTCTAGCTTGTCAAGTCCGAAGAACATATTTTTTGATATCTGGTTGTCATTGTAGACAAGATCATTTACATGAATTTCATAGAACCTATCCTCATACGATCCACGATTGAATTCGTAGCCTTTCTTTATATCAGCTTCATAGAGATCTAGATACTTCAGATGTCCTACTGTTGGTTCACAGTATTCTACGTCACGACCACCCATATAACGAATCACACCGATGTCACGACCGTCTATCGGACCGATAATGCGCAGCGAGTCATACTGGGCATAGTTGCCTTTGAGACTATTGTTTAGAAGAAGGCTATAGTTGTACTCAAGTCCCAGTTTCTCTGCCAAGGTTCCTGGCTCGGTAAGGGTTACCACCTTCAAGCCGCGGCGCTGGCTGATGCCATTGATATGGTCGGCCACAGCAGCCCACTTGGTCTTGTAGGTCTGAACAACCGAATCGGGCACATAGATGATATACGAATCGTCCAACAATCCGTTAAACGCTTTCGCAGCATCTATCTGTGCGGGCACAGGATTCTCAACCGTGAACTTGCTGATACCGCTACCTGAGAAAGCGTTCTCCTGAATATCCGTCACCTTGGCTGGTATGGTGAGATTACGGAGCAGACTACAATCTTTGAAAGCGTATTCACCTATTGTTGTGATACTGTCGGGCAACATTATCGACTGTAATGACGAGCATCCGCTAAACATATAATCATATATCTTATGCAGACCACACGAGCTAAAGGCACGGAACTCATCAAACGACTCTATATCCTCTCCCTTAAATAGGGTCATGAGTTCTTCTGGTGTTGCTCTTGTTGCGTCCACATGATCAAAGTTGGTACCATCATTGAGCTTGGTTAGGAAGCGATATGGATGGAGCAGGAGGTCGCCCACCTTCTCATCAAGCGGTTCAAAGAAGCAAGGAGCAAACTTATCCTTGTACTTCACCCATGAGGTGTCGGCAAGGAACGCATCCTCCTGATCCAAGCAGAACTTGATACGGAGGTTTGGTGTATCATCAAACACACCATTACCAAGAACAAACTGGCTAGGACTCATGCTCTCGGTATGGTTGCTTCCTACGGTCACCTGATAGATAAGGTTCAGGTCCTTGAAGTTCTTACAGTGAGCAAAGGCAGAGTCTTGTATACAGATATTGAAGTCGGCATCATATACGGTTGATATATTGGTGTGCGTATCGCAGATATCGAGAATCTTCAGACGGTCGTTACCCTTAAACGCACCTGCCTTGACGTAATCGAGCTTATAGTTGTTCCAGTTACCAAAGTCATTGATCAATGCAGCCAAGCCCTCATTATGATCGTCATCTAGCTCTGTGTCATCTGCACCATATACACACACGTGGTCTATGTTATGCGTGCCAGACCTTGTACGATATGGCAAGGTGTTCTTATCGTATGCCAAGGCATACTTACAGCTCCATTCGGTTTGCTTCCTTTTGATAGCGATGTCTTCGGTGATAAAGTGATCTTTATATTTTGACCAATAGTCGTCATCAAGGAACTCTTGCAGTTCTTCCTTACCCACTTTAATCTTTAGATTAGCAAACACCGTGCTATCCATACCTGCGAAGATGTCACCCATGGGGACGAAATTGTCAGGGGTGAGACTCTTGTAGCAATGGTTTTCGCTCTCGGCGCCAGTAGTGTAAAGCACGAAGTTGAGGGTCTTTAGATTCGTGCATCCGCTAAACATAGAGTCAGGAAGAGCAATGTTCATACCTTCAGCGATAGAACGAGAGCTTGTACCATAACGCTCTTGAAACTTAACCTCTTCTAGATTCTTCTTATCGTGGAAGGCTGAGTAAGCAATGGCTACAGTCTGAAAATCTTCGTCATATTCGCCACAGTCATTATAAATGACAACAACCTTCTGGTCATTCACTGACTGGACGTACATATGAGGAACGTTGGTTATCTGCTCCGTATTGACCACATAACCGCCCCCTGTCATTGACCATGTAGATGGACGATTGAAGTTTTTCTTTGCACGATTAGCAAGATAATTGATTGGCGTATTGTCCATAGAACCTAGTCCTCTAACGGTGAGTAAGGAGGCTGCGTCTAAAGTTACCATACTCTGTGCCATAAAATGTTGAAGCCATGACGCAGGCGTAAAAACCGTTTTAGCAAATCCTTCTGCAGTTACTTGCAATCCTTTTGCCTCCAATAAACGCAAAGCAGCTTCTCTACTCATAACCGTTGTCAGATCAGAAAGTTGTGTTACAGTTTTGGATGCTATTAATTTTGACCATTCTGTCCAGTTGTTAAATATCGCATGTGTCGCAGCTTCTCGACCCATTGCGCTCCACATTTCATATCCAGTAATTTCTGTTGATGCTACCTGTACAATTGAGGTTGTTCCTTGAGTAGCTTTACTAGCACCCACAGTTGCTATGGTAATAGCTACTTGCACGGCAACAACCAAGGCAGTCCACCATGAAGTCTTCAGTGTTGTAATCTGCTTGGCAGTCTTACCATTCATCACCTTGGTGGCATAATCGTAAGTCACACCATCACACACCACTGCTTCTTCATCTGTTGGTAGATAGTCGCACGATACGATATAGTCCTTATATTGACTCCAGTTGGGATCATTGATGAAGTCGCTATAATATGCAGGCAACACATTGATGCGGAAATCCTTTGACACGCCGTCAAAGACATGCTCACCGA
>CAVHUZ010000120.1:0-5645 GCA_963639545.1 Bacteroidaceae bacterium | reverse complement strand
TATTGGGAATGCTATGCTACTTTCCTCTACATACCACAGCACAGACGAAGAGTGCAGCAGAAATATGGCAGGCATATCAACAGACTCAAGATTTGTACACGTTTATCGATGGATTAACAGCGTCTGATTCACCTAAGTCATTCATACCCTATATTCCCGAGTTAATAGAGAAGTCTGTCTATAAAAAGATTGAGACAGATATCCTTTATGAAGAGATGGTGGAAAGCATTCTGCCCAAATGCCCTGAAGCTGGAATATTTTGGGGAGTTTCTCTCTGCAAGGAGATGCAAACCATTCCACAAATATTCAAGGTTCTCAATGCTCTGCCCAAAGACAAGATAAACTATTACAACGGATACACTTCAAATAAAGAACTCCGCAACTTGGTTGATCTTGCGGGAGAGAACAACGATGTAGACTTAGCTTATCGTCCAGAAATACGAGATGTTGTTATTTTGCCGGGAGGAAAAATCTTCATTGAAAAGAAGGAATATGACTTAACGGATGATAAAGATGGTCTATGGAAATATGCATCCTGTGGTTATGAGTTTGCAGATCAAATTGTCCCCCGTTACTCGTATCCTACATTAATGTATGACCCGGATGGCACATGTTATGTAGGATTTTTACGAAAGGAGAATGGTGAATACTCCAGGGTGCAAGATGTTTTGTATATCAAGGATCTTGAGCCAGAAGACAAGGTAACATTGTGGCTTGGTTTCAAACTGGACAAAAACGCTAATAAGACTGGAGAAAAAGCATTTACTTTTAATTCGTTTGCAGACATAAAGAAAAATGCCGATGCATACGACAATAAAGAAAAGGAGCAATTTGTAGAAACCATGAAGAGCCTGAACAAACAGCTTATTGCCAAATATGGTTCAAAGGCATTCGGCGCAATGTGTACAGATGAATACTATGTTGGCCTTCCTGAAGGAGCTGTATCAGGTTTCCGTTACTGTTGGGAAGGGAAAGTGTACCACAAATACACTTTCTCAGGCTATGGAAGAGATAGAAATGGTGCATACAAGATTTATAAATTAATAACGGGAATTGAGTGGAACGGATACATGCCTGCTATCTATGTACGCAATGGAAAGGTATTCGCTTGGAAATAATTGACCTAGCATAGACGGAAGAACATTAGGAACAAACCTACTTATAAAAAAATCTCGCGAGTTCATCGCGAGATTTTTTATTGTTTTAAGATGTAGTTTGCTTCCTATATTAGAATCTTTAGCGTATTATATCTGAAGCATAAGCACAATCTAACAGAAGCTTTTCTTATTAGTCAAGCCACTTCACATAGCAGAAGTCCTGACGATGAGGCAGGAGATTGTTCTTTGGGAACATTCTCACACTACACTTGTAAGCACCAGCAGCTTCAGCTTCGAAGGTTACCTTAAAGGTGTAGAGATTGCCTTCTTGTTTAACCATTTCAAAAGGATAAACATCGTGAATGGTCAGATCAGTATCTTCCTGGCGGTTGTTGATAACAACTAGCTCCAAGCCCACTGCGTCCTGCAAGCCTTGCTCATCAATAGTATAAGTAAGGGTAATAGGCTTACCTGTTGCTACATCGAGCAGACCAGTCTCATCCTTGCTTACTACATGGATGTTATCCCAACGCTCTGCCACATTCTCCTTCCACAATGCGATTTCCTTTGCAAGTGCATTATCGTTAGCTTCAAGCTTTGTTGCACGTTCTGCCATACGATTGTAGAACTTATCATAGTAGTCGTCAAGCTGACGCTTCATGGTATAATGAGGAGCGATTGTTGCGATAGAGTTCTTGATAACCTTAACCCAACTAGAGCTGAACATCTTGCGTCCACGGTTGAAATACAATGGGATAATTTCGTTTTCAAGCAACGAATAGATGGTTGCAGCATCAAGCTGATCTTGGTAACCTTGGTTCTGATAGGTTCTCTCCTGAGGAAGAGCCCAACCTGCGTTCTCACGATAGCCTTCAACCCACCATCCATCAAGAACAGAGAGATTGACAACACCATTCATCTCAGCCTTCTCACCAGATGTACCGCTGGCTTCAAGAGGACGAGTTGGAGTGTTCATCCAAATATCTACACCACTTACCAATCGACGAGCCAACTGCATATCATAGTCCTCAAGGAAGATAATCTTACCAAGGAACTGAGGCATACGTGAGATCTCGAAGATGCGCTTAATCAAACCTTGACCAGCTCCGTCAGCAGGGTGTGCCTTACCAGAGAAGAAGAACAATACTGGATGTTCAGGATCGCTAACGATCTTCTCAAGACGCTCAAGGTCAGTAAACAACAAGTGAGCACGCTTGTATGTAGCAAAACGACGGCAGAAGCCAATCATCAAAGCGTTAGGAGTGATGCGATCAAGGATAGATACCACCTTAGCAGGATCGCCTTGGTTGCGAAGCCACTGCTGGGTAAACTTATCACGGATATACTTGATAAGCTTCTTCTTCAAAGCCATACGAGTGTTCCAAATCTCTTCATCTGGAACATTGTAGATAGCGTGCCAAATCTCCTCATTACTCTGATCATGAAGGAAATTCTTATCGAAGTACTTGTCATACTCTTTACGCCACTCTGTTGCAGTCCAAGTAGGAAGGTGCACACCATTGGTTACATAACCTACGTGGTTCTCTTCTGGATAGTAGCCTTTCCAGATTGGAGCAAACATCTTCTGGCTTACCCAACCGTGAAGCTTACTTACACCATTCACTTCCTGGCAAGTGTTACATGCGAAGGTACTCATGCAGAAACGCTCGTTGTGGTCGTCTGGGTTGGTACGACCCATGCCGATAAACTCATCCCAAGAGATACCAAGCTTAGCAGGATAACCGCCCATATACTTACCAAAGAGCGACTCATCAAAATAGTCGTGACCTGCAGGAACTGGTGTATGTACCGTGAACAAAGCTGTAGAGCGAACGAGCTCAAGAGCCTGATTAAAGTTCAAACCACCATCAATATAATCGCAAAGACGTTGCAAGTTACAAAGAGCAGCGTGACCTTCATTGCAATGATAGATCTGCTTCTTGATGCCAAGCTTCTTCAGCATCAATGTACCACCGATACCCAAAAGAATCTCTTGCTTCAAACGGTTTTCCCAGTCACCACCATAGAGGCTGTGAGTGATAGGCTTGTCAAACTCTGAGTTCATCTCGTTATCAGTATCGAGCAGGTACAACTTGATACGTCCTACGTTAACGCGCCAAACCAAAGCGTGAACCTGATAGTTCTGATAAGGAACGTCCACTACCACTTGGTTGCCATCGGCATCAAGCTCGCGTTCGATAGGAAGAGAATTAAAATTCTGTGCATCGTATTTAGCAATCTGCTGACCATCCATGCTTAGGCTTTGGGTGAAATATCCGAAGCGATAAAGGAAGCCCACAGCACAAAGATCTACATTTGAGTCAGAAGCTTCTTTCAGATAGTCGCCAGCCAACATTCCGAGGCCACCGCTATAAATCTTCAAAACCTGGTTCAAACCAAACTCCATACAGAAATAAGCTACAGATGGACGAGTAGAGTCAGGTTTAACGTTCATGTAGTCTTGGAACTTCTTATATACATCATGTACATTCTTCATGATGTTCTTGTCCTTTACGATAGCTTCCTTGCGATCGTACTTAAGGCGTTCCAAAAGCAAAACAGGATTGTGTCCTACTGCTTCGTAAAGATCTTCGTCAAGGCTTTTGAACAAGTTGCGAGCTTCGTAGTTCCAAGCCCACCACATGTTGTGTGCCAATTCGTCAAGACATTTGAGTTCCTTTGGAAGTGTCGACTTGACATTTACCTCTTTCCATTGAGGTTGGTTTGAATAATCAGATTTAATCTTCATACGTTTAAATAATACGGTTGAGTATTTTGTTTTGATTTTTACTTTTTATTATCGTTTGCGTTACGTGATTCAGCTTTGCGCAAAGCTAGGTCATAAGCCTGCTCATAGTAGGTTATGAAATTGCTCCACAGCGCTTTCTTAGAGAGCGCACCCGCATGGTCACGACACTTCTTCACCTGTGCTGGTGTCAGCGATGAGTAATAACTGATTGTATCCTTAATACCATCAGCCACCTCGCTATAATTATAATCGGTGCGATGGAGAACCTTCACACCATCTTCCAATTCGCCATAGTGTCCCGTCTCGCTATTGACCCATAAGCCAAATCCTGCCAAGTCGGTCGTTATACAAGGCACCTTGAAGGCGATAGCTTCGAGCGGTGTATAGCCCCATGGCTCATAATATGAAGGATAGACACAGAGATCGTTTCCTAGAACCAGATCATAATAAGACATATTGATGATACCATCATCTCCTGTCAGATAACATGGGAGGAAGATGAGTTTCACCTTATCTTCTGGTTCATTATTCATATTAAGGTATTTCAGCATACCCATAACGTTATCATGATTCATATTGTTGAGCCAATGCGTAATCATGGGAACTTCTAGCGGTGTGCTATAGGGTAGTTTGTCATTGAGGCGTTGCAACAAATCTTTGCGTGGCTCCCCTACCCAACCGGGCACCTCTATAAAAGCAACTATCTGCTTTTTAAGGTTTGTATCACGTTTAAGACGATTCATTGCTTCTATAAAGACATCTACGCCTTTGTTTCTGAACTCATAGCGGCCACTAGTAGAAACGATTAGCACGTCATCACCGAGCTGAGTGCCTAGCAAAGCATTGGCTACCTCCAAAAGGCGTTTGCGGGCAGCTTTGCGTTTTGCGGTGAATGCACTGCCTTTAGGAACAAAGCTATTGTCGAAGCCATTAGGCAAGACCACATCTACTGACTTGTCCAGCAATTCTTTGCACTCGTTAGCGGTAATCTCGCTCACCGTCGTAAAGCAATCAGTATGGTGTGCTGCCTGCTTTTCTATCGAATGCTTGCTCTGCATATTGAGTTCTCCTGCCATCTGGTCACCATTATAAGCCCATAGATAATCATACAGTGGCTTGTTATTTCCAGCGATACTACGTCCGATGCACGTAGCATGTGTGGTAAATACAGATGCGGCTTGTGGCATAAGCTTCTGCAACAACAAGATACTGAATCCTGTTTGCCATTCATTGGCATGCAACAACACGCGCTTATCTGCAGCAACAGAGTGCTTACAGAAACTTTCTACGACCTTAGCCGTTGCATAAGCGAACATAGCAGAATCGTCATAGTCGCCATAGGCATGCAAAGAGTCTACTTGGAACTCATTCCAAAGCATCCCATAAAATTCGTTCTTCTTTTCAAAGAAGGGACGATAATCTACGAGTATGGCAACGGGGCTTCCAGGAATGGTCCATCTACCTATTCTTAAACATAGTCCTTCTTGCTCAGCTTGTTCTTTCCATGAGGGAAACAAGTCCTCTTCTTGAAAATAAGGGTTTGGTTTACTGGGCTGACAATCTGGCCCTATGAATATCAAATTATCCTTTAAGCGTTTGGTTAAGGTTTGTGCACGTGTTGAAAGTACAGTATAAATGCCACCAACCTTATTACAAACTTCCCAACTAGTTTCGAAGATATAGTCGGGAAACAACATATCTTTTTTCATGAAAAATTCAGTTATTCGCTGCAAAGTTACAATATTTTTATTTACAAATAAAGCTTCGCCTATTTTTTTTAGTCTTATAAAGTGTGCAAT
>CAVHUZ010000119.1:0-5755 GCA_963639545.1 Bacteroidaceae bacterium | reverse complement strand
CGACAAAGATGTATACATCTCCGTTTGTCGGATCCAAACCAACACTTCTCACTTGGCCGCACATACCATTAACGCCGATTCGCATATCCGTAGGGGTTTGCGACATAACCATCCTGTTGTTTTCGTTGAGATTGAACATTGCAATTTTTGGTGCAAAGTTCGGAATTGGAAGAGATTGTTACAAGTCGGCTTGTTTCGGATGGTTACCTTCGTTCGTGGTGCTACATTGGAACGTTACCAAACCTATAGAATCAGTTTTGTTGATGCCTTTTAACAAAAAACAACACCTATTTACGCCGAAGTTCGTCAAAGTGTTGGTAGCTTTGCACCCCAATCTCAATGAAACATTATAAGTTTATGAAAATCAATAACAACTTGAAATTAACAGGAAAGATTTTTGCTACAGGCGTGATGTCGTTTTGTGGAGTAGTAAGTGAAACGGCAATGAATGTTACCTTTCCTGCGCTTATGTCCGAATTTAGTGTCAACACCAGTATGGTACAATGGATAACAACGGGGTATCTACTGGTCTTGTCACTCGTAATCACGATGTCGTCCTATCTCAAGCGCAACTATTCGCAACGCACCTTATTTCTTATAGCTATAGGTAGCTTTATGGTGGCCACGATGATGTGCTTTTATGCACCCACGTTTGCTATGTTGATGATAGGCCGAATGATTCAAGGTATAGGTACTGGTATTGCGCTTCCGCTGATGTTCAATATTATATTGACCGAAGCGCCCAAGGAGAAGATGGGTACATTCATGGGCGTAGGTATGCTGGTTACAGCTGTTGCGCCTGCTGTGGGACCTGTCTTGGGTGGTAGCATAGTAGACGTACTGGGCTGGCGCTATATCTTTTTGTCGCTGATGCCCTTGTTGGTCTTATCGTTAGGTATCGGATGTTGGCTTATCAAACGCACAGTACCCACCGAACGTTCTCACTTTCATACATTTGATTATGCCCTTATTGTTGTAGGGTATTCTACATTTATCCTAGCTATGGTACAAGCTTCGTCTGCGGGTTGGATCAGTGTTGAGGTGATGTCGTTGCTTCTCATCGCCGTAGTATCCCTAGCATGGTTTGTACGCAAATCTCGTAACCAATCTCATCCTCTGCTCCGTATAGAGGTGTTGGGTCATCGTAAGTTTATGATGGCGTTAATGGTTATCTTGATTACCCAGTTCTCGGTGTTAGCGTTAGGTTATGTTATACCCAACTATTCACAGATAGTCAATCATACCAATGCCTTCACCGCAGGTGGATTGCTTGTCCCCGGGTGTGTGGTGGGAGCTATAATCTCCTTGCTTAGTGGCCGTTTGTTAGATAAGGTGGGGGCTCGTCTTCCCATTGTTTTAGGTTATGGCCTGATGTTCCTCTCCACATTGCTCTTTTCTATCTATGGCTCTTCGATGACCAACCTCATGTTTTATAGCTTCTATGTGATCTTTACCATAGGACAAGGACTGGGTTGTGCTAGTTCTATAACCTTTGGATTGTCTCAGTTGCCTAAGGACTTGTCTGCTGATGGCAATGCGCTCATCAATAGTTTTCAGCAACTTTCCGGAGCCATGGGAACAGCGGTGGTCTCTACAATCGTTGCTTTTCAACAACTATCGTTCCCTAAGGCAGAATTCTCAAAGGCAACAGCAATTGGCTCTCAATACGGATTTATTCTGCTTGGCGCATTATTGTTTGTTGCGTTTTACGTAAGTATCCTGATGACTAAGGGCGGTCAGAAAGAACAAGGGCAATCGTAGTGTTCACGTCCATTGTTCGTATGCGACGATAAAGAGGCTTTAGAGTGTGCTCTGAAGATATAAACCTCTGGGCGAAAAAAGTAATTCTTACTATATCATTCTATAACGCATAATATGTTAAAGTGTAAATATAGAGTCAAAGAAAATGCCCTTTCTCCAAGAGTAGAAATAGAAATGATAGGAGGGTAGGAGTATCTTTATTCGTCCCAAAATGCACATTCGTTTTCCAAAAGGGGCTCTTTGGTAATGCCAAAGAGCCCCTTTGAGCATCCCAAAGAGCCCCTTTTGGAAGCCAATAAAGCCTTGATTTTGTCTCTTTAGACACGAAAACAGATGGATAATAAGCATAATTGAGATGGTTTTAAAGGCGCTTGGTTTATAAGTGTCTGGCTAACAAGCGTTTGCATTTTAAGCGAATTTCGCTTTGAATAAGCCCTTCGTTCAGAATATGCAACGTGTAAAAGATAAAATGTAAATATATTTCGTAGTGCTGTGTCCTTTGATTTTAGGGAGACAAACGTACCTTCAAACACCCCTTCCGTGTATATACGATTAAGCAGTAAGGCATAGGATGTCGAAGAAAATAGATAATGCGATGTAAGACTTACAAAAGAAATTTCAAGTAATGAAATGAATTTCGTAATTTTGCAATTCAATAAGAAATCAGATGAAGGAAAAGTATATAGAGGTAAAAGGGGCGAAGGTCAACAATCTTAAGAATATAGATGTCCGATTGCCGCACAATAAGATGACGATAATAACAGGCGTTTCTGGTTCTGGTAAATCATCGTTGGCATTTGATACGTTATATGCAGAAGGTCAGCGGCGGTATGTGGAAAGTCTGTCCTCGTATGCTCGACAGTTTCTTGGTCGCATGCAGAAGCCCGAAGTGGATCACATCAAGAATCTGCCTCCTGCTATCGCTATAGAACAACGCGTGCAGTCGCGCAATCCACGTAGCACAGTAGGGACTACCACCGAGATATACGAATACCTTCGTCTCTTGTTTGCCTCCATAGGACATACCTACTCGCCAATCAGTGGGCAAGAAGTGCATTGTCATCAGGCGGAAGATGTGGTAAGGCAAGCAAGGGAGTTTGCCAATGGAACAAAGATGGTGCTATTAGCACCTATGACGTTTTCGGCTGATCGTGAAAGGCCCAAGCAGCTAGAGCTAGCCCTTCAAAACGGTTTCACGCGTATATATCTTAAAGGAGAATTCCAACAAATTGAAGATGTCTTGGAAGATTCCAATTCGTTGAATAGTCAAGACGCCGTGTACCTCGTTGTGGATCGTTTTACCGCAGACGATTCTAAAGAGTTTATATCTCGCGTGTCTGATAGTGCCGAAACGGCATTCTATGAAGGCGATGGCGCTTGTCGGTTGATGGTGCTCCCGTCCCGATTGTGCTACGATTTCTCAACCCGTTTTGAAGCCGACGGGATGTCATTTGTGCATCCCACGGATAATCTGTTCTCTTTCAATTCGCCTCTTGGCGCATGTACCGAGTGCGAAGGCTTTGGCAGCGTGATAGGTATTGATGAACGCCTTGTCATCCCAGATAGCACCCTCTCGGTCTATGATGGCTGTGTGCAGTGTTGGCATGGTGATAAGATGAAGGTGTGGAAAGAGGAGTTTTGTCGTAGAGCAGCCAAAGACGATTTTCCTATATTCACCCCGTATCTAGAATTGACATCCAAGCAACGTGGTATGTTGTGGCATGGGTTGCCTAGTGACAAGCATCGTCCTAAGAATGAACAAGTGTCAATAGACGCATTCTTCGAGATGGTGAAAGAAAACCAATACAAGATTCAGTATCGTGTCATGATGAGCCGATATAGGGGACGCACCATCTGTCCAGTGTGTCATGGTACGCGATTGAAACCCGAAGCATCGTGGGTAAAGATCTCTGGCATGGCGATAACCGACTTGGTGCAGTTTTCTATAGAGAATCTCTCCAAATGGTTTGATAATCTGCAACTATCTGAACACGAAAGCCGTATAGCCGCACGCCCTCTCCAAGAGATTCGTAGCCGGTTGAGGTTCTTGCTAGATGTAGGTCTTGGTTATCTCACCTTAGGACGCCAAACCAGTACGCTAAGTGGTGGAGAGAGTCAACGTGTCACCTTAAGCACCTCGTTGGGAAGTCCGCTTGTAGGCTCGTTGTATATCCTTGACGAGCCCTCGATAGGATTGCATAGCCGCGACACCTCTAGGTTGATAAAGGTTCTGCACGAACTGAGAGATGAAGGCAACACCATCGTGGTGGTGGAACATGACGAAGAGGTGATGCGCTCATCCGACTATCTTGTCGATGTAGGTTCAGATGCTGGTCGACTGGGGGGAGAAATCGTCTTCACCGGGAAGCCTTCCGAGATAGAAAATATGGATGGGAAGGAGATAGAGCAGTATCATTCGCACACTATCGACTTTCTTTCAGGACGAGATAAGATGGAGCTACCCGTCTCACGTCGTTCGTGGAACCAATCAGTAAAGGTTCATGGAGCACGCATGAACAACTTGAAAGGCGTTGACGTTACCATCCCTCTGAATGTGCTGTGCGTCGTTACAGGCGTAAGTGGTAGCGGAAAGTCGAGTTTGGTTAAAGGAATTCTTTATCCAGCACTGAAGCGGATGATGGATGAGGTAGCTGACGCGCCTGGCGAGTATCAATCCCTTGACGGAGATCTGAAAGCGCTGAAGCATGTAGAGTTTGTTAGTCAAGACCCCATCGGAAAGAGTACACGATCCAATCCCGCTACATATGTGAAGGCGTATGACGAGATAAGGAAGCTCTTTGCGCAACAGGCGCTGTCTAAGCAGATGGGTTACACGGCACAGCATTTCAGCTTTAATGCGGAAGGAGGACGATGTGAGGAATGTAAAGGAGCGGGTGTGATAACCATCGAGATGCAGTTTATGGCCGACTTGGAGCTCACTTGTGAGGCTTGTCATGGTAAGCGCTTTAAGAAAGAAATACTAGATGTGCGCTACCATGAGAAGAATATCAATGACGTATTGGAGATGACCATCGATGAAGCTATTAGCTTCTTTAAGCAATGGGGAAACCTTGCTATCGTCAAAAGGCTTAGACCCTTGAGCGATGTGGGCCTAGGCTATATCAAGCTAGGGCAAAGTTCGTCTACGCTCTCGGGTGGTGAGAACCAGCGTGTAAAACTTGCCTACTTCCTCGGAACCGAGAAACAGGCTTCTACCTTATTTATATTTGATGAGCCTACGACGGGCTTGCACTATCATGATATTAAAAGGCTGATAACCGCATTCAATGCTTTAATCGAACGCGGACATAGCATATTGGTCGTAGAGCATAACCTAGAAGTGATGCGCCAAGCCGACTACATCATTGATTTGGGACCAGAAGGTGGCGACAATGGCGGATGGGTCGTGGCTCATGGAACGCCCGAGGAAATCGCTGCAAGTGAAAAGAGCATTACAGGCAGATATCTCCAGCTGTAATGCCATATAATGGTGTAGGCGCTTATTCTCGAGTAAATACTAGCTTCTTGGGTATCTTAACCCAACTGCGATTGACGACAATCTTCATCGTGCTGCCCGAAAGCCGTTCTAGTAAATAGGTGCCATCAGCCTGATAGGTCAGCTGAGCCTCGAGGTCTTCGCTGCCATAGTCGTTAATGATAGTGACTGTGGCAACCTTGCCTTTGACGTTAGCGTCAGTGATAATCCACTTGCGGGTGTCACGTCGTGCACCAAAATATCCGGGAACACGGCCAAAAATCTCTTGGCCCGGAGTCAAGACGTTCTGATGCTTGAAGTCCATCTCAATCCAAACTTGATACTCCTTGTTCACAATCTTTCCTGCAAAGATGGTGCTATCCGCAACTTCTTGAGCATGAACGGAAAATATCGAGAGCATCATTACCCACATTAAGAGAAATAGTCTTTTCATATTGCGCTTACTATAAAATAACTGTTGCAAAGATAGTAAAAACGAACGATTGCACACTTTATAAG
>CAVHUZ010000118.1:0-5770 GCA_963639545.1 Bacteroidaceae bacterium | reverse complement strand
GAAGTATATGCCACCATCAAGTTTCACGATCGTAACGATAAAGCTGGAGAAACATACATAAGAGACGAGGCCCCTAAGCACTCTCTTGCCAATACGAACGAAAAGATAGATGACACAGGTGGGTGGCTAGAGGTATACCATGATTTTAAAGATGCTGATGCATTAGATCGTTATCGTTTAGGCCCTTGGGGATTGTCGACTAAATACCTTCGAACAGAGGAAGCCAAAGGATTAATGCCTCTAGCAAAGCAAATAGTGATAGACACTATCGATCCAATTATAAGAGAAGAAGTAATGAAGGCAACCAAACCTTTTGCTACAAGGATGCGAAACGGGGAATAGCGCACCCTTATAGACGAGAACGCCATTGTGTTAAATTATACTTATTAAACCTTTATGCCAAGTATAATTCGTACTTTTGCATAAGTATTTCACTAATAAACGACAACATGAAAAAGATTTTTGCCATCATACTTTGCTGTATGCCTTGTTTGGCTTATGCACAATCCGAACTTACCACGCAACAACAATTAGAGAAAGCACAGAAAGAACTTAAAGAAGCACAAGAAGCGCTTGAAAAGGCAAAAGCTAATGCTCAAAAAGCACAAGATGCTGCACAAAAAGAAACGGCTCGACTAAACGAAGAAGCCAAGAAGTTACAAGAACAAACGGCATCACCAGCTACGTCCCAAGATGGTAACCAAGAACAGAACGCATGGACTGCGCCTACAGACGAAGAAAATCGTATTGTTAAAGTAAAAGCTAATAATGAAGCAAAAATAGAGGAGAATCTAGATGCACCATACTTAGATCCAAATGCCGTAACTCTTACAAACGGCGTTGTAGAATGGACAGAAACTATTAGCGCACCAGGTAAAACGGCTGAAGACCTCTATCAGCGCACATACCAATTTCTCCAAGACTTGACTAATGACGAAAACCAATTGGAAGGAAGCAAGATAGCCTTGGTTAATAAAGAAGAACATAGCATCATCGCAAATGTAAAAGAGTGGTTGGTATTCTCAACCAACTTTCTATCAATAGATAGATGTAAATTCAGCTATATTCTTATTGCCAAATGTGAAAACGAAAAGGTAACGTTAACAATGAGTCGTTTGGTCTACAACTACGATTTACAAGGAAAATCTCTTACTTACAAAGCAGAAAACTGGATTACAAATAAAGAAGCGCTCAACAAGAAAGGGACAAAGCTTCAACCGATTTCGGGTAAATTCCGTCGCAAGACTATAGACCGCAAAAACGAAATCATAAAGAACCTCAAGTTTGCCATCCTTTCATAATCTAACAAAACGATATCTATATAATTATGGACTCAACAAATAACCAGATAACATCCAAGAACACAGCGAGCCCATCACCTCGCAGACACCGCAAACCGCAAGAACATAGTACGATAGACTATGTACGACAATGGCTCAACTTCATTTTCATGTTAGGAGCGGTCGTAGGTGTATGTATCTATTTTTTAGGTGACAAGACTATAGGAACCTACATTATTCTTGCAGCTATCGTAGTAAAACTTTCAGAATGTGTCATTCGAGTGTTCAATAAATGAAAAATATCTTATCGATTATAGCTATGGCCGCTTTGCTTTGTGCACATCCGGCAAAAGCACAGATTACCAATAGAGATACAAATGGGACATTCACCGCACAAGGGTATGAGCAAAATCGGCAATTAGGAAGATCCGACTCTATACAAAGTAAACACCAGGAGATACCTCGCGGGCTAAAGGTTTGGACCATTGATGAACGATTTGGTGACCGCACGTACACCCAACCCGACACGCTATCCGAACTATACATGAACTCCATATTCAATACTGGTAAATATGGGGAATATAACTCTTTGGGCAATCTTGGATCTCCTCGACAAAATCGCATCTTCATAGATCGCAAAAATAGCAGTGAGTTCCTTTTCACTGACCCATACGACTATTTCATAACCGAGCCCAGCAAATTTCATTTTACACAGACGCTCTCCCCTATCACAGTGCTGGATTATAACACCGCTGGTAACAAACAGAATGGAGAAGATCATTTTAAAGCAATGTTTGCTGTCAACATAGGAAAGCGTTGGGGCTTAGGTTTCAAATTTGACTACCTCTATGGACGAGGATATTACAGTGACCAAAACACCTCTCACTTCAATTATTCAATGTGGCTGTCATACCTCGGAGAGCGATATCAAGCTCATGCAATATTCTCAACCAACCACCAAAAAGTTTCTGAAAACGGCGGAATAGCTAATGATGCATATATCTCTCATCCAGAGATGTTCAACCAAAGCTACTCTGAAGAAGAGATTCCTACTATATTAGAGAAGAACTGGAATCGAAACGACAATCAGCACATATTTTTCAATCATCGGTATAATGTAGGCTTTTATCGCAAAGTGCCTATGACATCAGACGAGATAGAGGCACGCAAATTTGCTATCAGAGCTCAAAAAGAACAAGAAGCGCAGGCTGCAAAAGACAAAGCAAGAAGAATGGCAAAGCGCAATGGCGAAGAGTTTGACGAAGATGAATACGAAAAAGAACATGCCTCTAAAGGTCGTCCTCTAGGCGCCAAGATTATGGGAGACGCTCCGAAGGATGCTGCTACAAAAGACACCACACGTGTCAAGATAGATTTGCAACAACAAGTTCCGTCAACAGACCTCACTTTAGACAAGACCAGCGACTCTTCTGAATGGATGAAACGTGAATATGTTCCAGTAACTAGCTTTATCCATACATTGAAGTTTGACAATTATCGTCGAATATATGAGGCTTATGACACCCCCTCTGACTATTACGCCAATGATTACTACACCCCCACAACATTCACAGGTGACTCTATTTACGATCAGAGCAAGTATTGGTCGCTGAAGAACACCTTCGCCATTGCCATGCTTGAAGGATTCAGCAAATGGACCAAAATGGGTGTAAAAGCTTTTGTATCGTCGGATATGGCACATTACCAGCTACCCTCCATTACAGGAGAACTGGGTTCAGAATCAGCCACATTCAATGGAGCCTTGCAATCATGGAACAAGCATAGCTTAAGCGTAGGAGGACAAATACTGAAGACCGCAGGGCGCACCTTGCATTATAACGTTTCTGCAGAAACTTGGCTTACGGGATATAAGTCGGGGCAACTTACTATAGACGGACGGGCAGACGTCAATTTTCCATTACTAGGTGACTCTGCGCAATTAGCAGCTACCGCCTTCTTCCATCGATTGGCACCATCGTTCTTTATGACAACATTCCATTCGCGTCATTTCTTTTGGGATGACCTAGACCTAGATATGCCTATCCACTCTAGAATAATGGGCGAACTTTCATTGGCAAAAACACGCACAAAGCTTCGGGTAAGTTACGACATGCTTAAAAACTATGCATATCTAGGCTTATCTAACACGCGAACAGCAGATGGCGACAATTATGTTATCAAAGATTTGACTGTCAATGTAAGACAGGAGAGCGGAGCCTTGAGCCTGTTCACTGCCCAACTGCAACAAGATTTCCAGTGGGGCATACTCCATTGGAACAACATCTTCACTTATCAAAAGTCAAGTAACATGGACATTCTTCCCCTACCCGACTTCAATGTATATAGCAACCTATTCCTTCGCTTTAAGATTGCAAAAGTTCTTGATTGTGATTTAGGTGCTGATGCAAGGTACTTTACCAAATATTACGCACCTGAATATATACCAGGAATGGGAATGTTTGGTATCCAAGAGAACCAAGACAGCCGGACAAAGATTGGAAATTGCCCCATTATCAATGTATATGCTAACTTCTTGCTCAAGCATACTAGGTTCTTCGTAATGATGAGCCATATAAATAGCGGAGCAAGTGAGTATTTCTTTACACCGCATTATCCGCTTAATAGTCGAGTATTTAGATTTGGAGTAAGTTGGAATTTCTTCAACTAACCCCCCTGTTAATCTATTACACCCCACCTTTATTAAAAAGAAATGACATATGACAACAACAGATATCAAAACCAATCATATAAAAGCATGGCTATTAGCTGCACGTCCCCAAACGCTCACTGCCGCTGCAGTTCCAGTAATGATTGGCATCGCATTTGCCATTCATCGTATGGGGTGGCTAACATTCACTAGCTCTCAAATGACACAGTTTGGTATTTGCACATCGCCATTTGTTGCAGCTGTTCTTTGCCTATTGTTCGCATTTGCGATGCAAATAGATGCCAACTTTGTCAATGATTATTTCGATTGCGTAAAGGGCAATGACGATCAGGCAACACGTTTAGGACCAAAGCGAGCCTGCACAGAGGGTTGGATCACACTAAAAGCTATGCGTTGGGGCATCAGTATAACCACTGTCATTTCATGTTTGATAGGATTACCGCTAATTCTCTTTGGTGGTTGGGAAATGGTATTGATAGGTGTTGCTTGTGTTGTGTTCTGCTTTCTCTACACCACACTATTGTCGTATCATGGACTAGGGGACATTCTTGTACTCGTATTCTTTGGCATTGTTCCTGTCTGCATGACTTATTATGTAGTATTGCCCATGTCGTTGCAATCTATAAGCACAGACGTTGTACTGGTCAGCATTGCTTGCGGATTGGTAATAGACACACTACTAGTAATCAATAATTACCGCGACATTGATAATGATAGAAAGGCCAACAAAATAACGCTCGTTGTAAAGATTGGTAAGCAGCAGGCCGAAAGGCTTTATTACAACCTTGGGGCAATTGGGATGATGCTTGTCTTTCTACTTAATATTGGCGTTAATGCTCCGTTTGGGCATATCATAATGAGCATCGTCTGCTTTATACCCTATAGCATCTTACATCAAAGAACGTTTATCAAGATGAAAACTATAGGAGGTGGCAAGACTTTAAATGCAGTGCTCGGTGAAACCGCACGCAACATTTTGGTTTTTGGCATAAGTACAGTCGTCATTATTCTCTTATTTTATTAATTATCATGCTTTCACCAGTAAACATAGAACTAATGGCTTTTGTAGAACAACAGATTCTACCACGCTATAACCATTTCGGCAAAAGCCATGGTATTCTTCATGCACAAAGAGTAATCAAGAACGCCTTGGAGCTAGCTCGGATTACTGGGGCTGATGTTGATATGGTCTATGTCATAGCCGCATACCATGACCTAGGCATGGAAGGACCAAGAGCCATTCATCACATCACAAGTGGAAAGATTCTACAAGCTGATGCTAGATTAAAGAAATGGTTTTCGCCAGAGCAAATCCGAATCATGAAAGAAGCCGTAGAGGATCATCGTGCTTCATCAAGCAGAGCCCCACGTTCTATCTATGGAAAGATAATAGCAGAAGCAGACCGCGACTTAGATCCCCAAATAGTATTTGAACGTGCTATACTATTTGGATTAGAGCATTATCCGCATTTGGACGAAGAAGCGCAATGGCAACGTTTCCACAAACATATGTTAGAAAAATATAGCCGCACAGGCTATCTCCATCTGTGGATTCCTAACTCACCCAATGCCAAAGGTCTTGAGATAATCCGCAAGACCATAGATAATCAGACGTTACTTAAAAGCACATTCTATACGATATTCCAAAAGCTAAGCAAATGACAGAAATCGGATATTACCTTGCTATAATCTTTGTGATAATTATCGGAGTTGTTATTCTTAAGAAAGTAACAACTTGTTTATTGCGAACAGTTATCACATTGGTGCTACTCGCGTTATTCATAGCATTTCTCTTTGGGTTACATATTATATGACATAATCT
>CAVHUZ010000117.1:0-5776 GCA_963639545.1 Bacteroidaceae bacterium | reverse complement strand
GCATACCGTTCTTCTCGTATTCCTTTTCATAATCGTTATTGAACTCGTAACGATGGCGATGGCGTTCCTGGATATGTTCTTTCTTATAGATATCGAAGACGCGAGAACCTTGTTTGAGCACACACTCGTAAGCACCAAGACGCATGGTACCGCCCATATTGGTGATGTTCTTCTGCTCTTCCATGATATCAATCACGTTGTGCTGGGTCTTGCTATCCATCTCACGGCTGTTTGCATCAGCGTATCCGAGGACGTTACGGGCAAACTCGATCACCATCATTTGCATACCTAGACAGATACCAAAGGTCGGTATGTTATGCGTACGGGTGTAATGAGCCGCAACGATCTTGCCTTCGATACCACGCTGTCCGAATCCTGGACACACCACAATACCATCCTGTCCCTTCAACATCTCAGCGACATTATCCTCTGTCAGCGTCTCCGAATTGATAAAGGTAAGCACCGTTTTGCGGTTATTATAAGTACCGGCTTGTGACAAACTCTCACGAATACTCTTATACGCATCCTGCAAATCGTACTTACCAACCAATCCGATATGTACCTCTTCGGTTGCTTTGGCTCTACGATCGAGGAACGAACGCCAAGGGCCGAGTGCAGGAGTCTCGCCAATAGTTTCGCCACACTTACGCAAGATGGCTGTGTCGAGGCCTTGATTCTGCATGTTCACGGGCACTTCATAGATGCTTGGAAGGTCCTCGCTCTGAATAACGCAATCGAAATCGACGTTACAGAAAGCCGCAACCTTCTTGCGAATGTTATCCTCGAGGTGCATCTCGGTGCGCAGAATCAGCACATCAGGCTGAATACCTACGCTCTGAAGTTCCTTCACGCTATGCTGTGTAGGCTTTGTCTTGAGCTCTCCAGCAGCACGAAGGTAAGGAATATAAGTAAGGTGAACGTTGATAGCGCGTTTTCCTAGTTCCCATTTCATTTGTCGAATGGCCTCCATGTAAGGCGCACTCTCGATATCACCGATGGTTCCTCCAATCTCGGTTATAACAAAGTCGTAGTGATATTTCTCACCCAACTGCTTGATATTGCGCTTGATCTCATCCGTGATGTGTGGTACCACTTGGATAGTCTTACCTAGATAGTCGCCCCGGCGTTCCTTGTCGATAACGCTTTTGTAGATTCTACCAGTCGTCATAGAGTTTGCCTTCGTAGTTTGGATACCCGTAAAGCGCTCATAATGTCCCAAGTCCAAGTCGGTTTCCATTCCATCAACGGTCACGTAACACTCTCCATGCTCGTATGGATTGAGCGTTCCGGGGTCGATATTAATGTATGGATCAAACTTTTGGATGGTAATGTTATAACCTCTTGCTTGAAGAAGTTTACCAATGGATGACGAAATAATTCCTTTACCAAGCGATGATACAACACCGCCAGTCACGAAAATGTACTTTGTTTCAGACACGATGTAAGAGATATTTGTTATAACAAGTTGCAAAATTACAATAAAATAATGAATGAAGCAAAGGTGTTTCGACTTTTATTTGTAACTTTGCCCTCATAGTATGGAACAATTTCGTAGCATCAAATTTGTACTTTCCGTTTGCCTTTTGGCATTGACTGCCTCCGCTCATGCCCAATGGAATGGGCCTCGGGGCTATCACCATGGCACGGTTCATAGCGAGACGCCTTCTATCGTAAAGGAATATAGCGATTCGTTATCCGCCCTAAAGCAGCGCTTATTAGGGGATAGCGCATCGGCAGATTACGTGGTAGATCGCACCGCTAAAGCACAAAGCATCATTGCCCCGCTATTCATCCCGCCCACTTTCTACAAAGAGAAGGTAGGCAATGCGTTTGGCGAAACGCCCACCACAACCAACCCCTGGATGTCGCTGGTCAACCAAACCATGATAGACCTATACCTGAATCATCCCGAGCGTGTCTTAGCAACAAGTAGCCAGTTCAAGCAGAAGGGCAATAAAATGGACAAGATTCTTAGTCCCATACAGACCGAACCCACTATCGTAGAGGAGCCTGATGCCAAACCGCTGGAGCCAAACATAACAAAATTTGACATTGCGATACATAAACCCAACTTCTGGACGTACCGCGGCGACTACTCATTGCAGTTTATGCAAAACTATGTATCGGGCAATTGGTACAAAGGAGGAGAGAGCAACTACTCTGCTTTGGGCGCTATCAGCGTCGAGGCTAACTATAACAACAAGCAGAAGGTGAAGTGGGAGAACAAGCTCGAGCTGAAGTTTGGTATGCAGAGTTCACGTTCCGACTCGCTTCATAGCTTCAAGACCACCGAAGACCTTATTCGTCTCACGTCTAAGCTAGGCCTTCAAGCAACGAAGAAGTGGTATTACACCCTACAGTTTATCGGATACACGCAGTTTACCCACAGCTATAAAGCGAATGATGCGACCTTATATTCCGACTTCTTGGCACCGCTCAATCTGAACCTTTCACTCGGTATGGATTACACGGTGGACTGGATCAATCACAAACTAAAGGGTACCATCCACCTCGCGCCGTTGGCTTACAACATGAAGTACACTAGGATACGCTCCTTGGCAAGCCGACTCGGAATAGATGAAGACAAACGATTCTTGAACGATTTCGGTTCTGAGTTTACCGTAGACCTAGAGTGGAAACTGATGGAGAACCTTCTATGGAAGACGCGTCTATATGGTTACACCACCTACGAACGCGCTGAGCTAGAATGGGAAAACACGTTCACGCTGACCTTCAACCGATATATCAGCGCCAAGCTCTTTGTCTATCCCCGATTTGATGATGGCGGAACACGTGACGTTCATCACGGATATATGCAGTTTAAGGAATACTTATCTTTGGGATTCAATTACACGTTCTAATCTCTTAGAATCATTCATGGTGATAAGGCTCACCCTTGATGATGGTGCAAGCACGATAAAGTTGCTCCACAAAGATGAGTCGCACCATCTGATGAGAGAACGTCATCTTGGACAATGACACCTGATGGTTGGCCCGTCCATATACCTGTGAGGAGAAGCCATAAGGTCCGCCGATAATGAAGATAAGGCGGCGAGCCGTGTTTTGCATCTTCTGCAACCACTTAGCAAACTCCACCGAGCGTTGCTCCACACCTCGTTCATCCAGCAGTACCACCACATCTGAAGGCTGAATATGTGACAAAATCAGTTCTCCTTCTTTATCTTTCTGTTGCTGCTCAGTAAGAGATGAGGTGTTTTTTAGCTCAGGGATGGTTACAATATCAAACGGAAGATAATGCCCTATCCTACCTTTATAGTCGTCAATGGCATGACTATAAAGTTTGTCTTTGGTCTTACCCACAAGGATGAGTAGTGCTTTCATCTTACCTCAAGTATTATTCTTTAAGATGGATCTTGACTTTTATACTCATGCTTACGTTTAGGATTCATTGGGAACCATCCTTTCTCCACACGTTTTTTTTGAGAAAAGAGCTCTCCAATTCCCCAAAGCGAGCTAGCGCCAGTGATTGCTAATAGCGCCGATAACACCGTTTCATTTATAAACAATGCAGCCACTATGCAAGCCAAGCCTGCTACAAGATAAATCCACCAGGGACGTGTTCCAAAATAATATTCGGTTTTGATTACCAACGGATGAAACAAACCGATAATGAGAAGAGTGGCTATAGCCAAGCCAGGCCCTACAAAATTCAACTGCATAATACAATATTTATAAAACGGATGCAAAAATACAAAAAAACAATCGAAGCCCGATACCTATTAAAAATTTTATGATTATATTTGCAAATAAAAATATCTAGAACTTATTATATAACGCTAACAAATGGAAAATAATCAAGAGTTGATCGCTCAATGTGAAGCGAAAGCAAAGCAATGGTTATCCCCTGCTTTTGACGAAGAAACTAGAAAAGAGGTACAAGCTCTTCTCGACGATGAAGACAAGACCAATCTTATTGAGTGTTTCTACCGCGATCTCGAGTTTGGAACAGGCGGCCTTCGTGGCATTATGGGTGCTGGTTCCAACAGAATGAACAAATATACCGTAGGTATGGCAACACAAGGATTTGCCAACTACCTCAAGAAGAACTTCAAAGACAAGGAGCAGATCAGCGCTGTGGTATGCTATGACTGCCGTAACAACTCTGATGTCTATGCCAAAACCGTGGCCAACATCTTCTCTGCTAACGGCATCAAGGTATATCTCTTCGAAGAGATGCGCCCCACCCCAGAGTGCTCTTACGCTATCAGATACTTCAAGGCACAGGCTGGTGTGAACCTTACCGCAAGCCACAACCCACGCGAATATAATGGCTACAAGGCTTACTGGGAAGATGGTGCACAGGTATTGGCTCCTCATGACAAAGGCATCATTGACGAGGTCAACCTTGTTAAGATTGAGGATGTGAAGTTTGAAGGAAACGATGCGCTCATCCAGATGGTAGGCGAAGATATCGACCAGCCTTACTTGGAAGAGATTAAGACCATCTGCATCGATCCCGAAGTGATCAAGCGCCAACACGATCTCAAGATTGTCTATACTCCTCTGCACGGAACCGGTATGACGATGATTCCACGTTCATTGGCATTCTGGGGATTTGACAACGTACATTGCGTGAAGGAGCAGATGGTAAAAGACGGCAACTTCCCCACCGTAGACCGTCCTAACCCTGAGTTTGCTGAGGCATTGACACTGGGCTTGCGTGACGCTAAAGAGCTAGACGCTGACATCTTGATGGCTAGTGACCCTGACGCTGACCGCGTAGGTATGGCTTGCAAGAACGATAAGGGTGAGTGGGTGCTCATCAATGGTAACCAGACCGCACTCATCTTCTTGTGGTATATCATCACCAACCGTAAGGCTGTGGGCAAGATGCAGCCTACCGACTTCATCGTTAAGACCATCGTAACCACAGAGGTTATCAAGAAGATTGCCGAGAAGAACCAGATTGAGATGCGCGATTGCTTCACAGGCTTCAAGTGGATTGCACGCGAGATTGCTATCTCTGAAGGCAAGCAACAGTACATTGGCGGTGGCGAAGAGAGCTACGGCTTCTTGGCTGAAGACTTTGTTCGTGACAAGGACGCAGTCAGCGCATGTTCGCTCTTGGCTGAGATTTGCGCTTATGCTAAGGATCACGGCAAGACCTTATATGACATCTTGATGGACATCTACTTGGAATACGGCTATAGCAAAGAGTTTACCATCAACGTAGAACGTCCAGGTAAGAGTGGCGCAGAGGAGATTCAGCAGATGATGAAAGACTTCCGTGCTAATCCTCCTAAGGAGCTTGGTGGTTCAGAGGTTTGCCTATGGAAAGACTTCCAAAGCCTTGAAGCAACCAAGCAAGATGGTTCAAAGGTGAAGCTCGATATGCCTGCAACAAGCAACGTGCTGCAATGGTTCTGCACGGATGATACCAAGGTGAGCGTTCGTCCTTCAGGAACAGAGCCAAAGATCAAGTTCTACCTTGAGGTGAAAGACACCATGAACACTGCAGACGACTATCTAGCATGTGAGAAACGTGCTGACGAGAAGATTCTTGCTATCAAGAAGAGTCTGAAACTAGATTAAAGCGAATTCAGAATTCGACTAACAAAATATGTTTGTTAAATACTAAGAGCGAGGACAGAAATCCACAAGAGCTGTTCCTCGCTCTTTCATTTACGGCGTGTTCTATAAATTCAGCGCACTATTATTTTCGTCTTTAGACGCATTGCGCTTTGTGTCTTTTTGTTTTTAACTGGCATCTTTGCCTTCCTTCATCAGTGGCATAGCCCACTATGATCCTTCAGAA
>CAVHUZ010000116.1:0-5892 GCA_963639545.1 Bacteroidaceae bacterium | reverse complement strand
CAGTTCTACTGACATACTTTCAAAACCTCCATTGGCCATGGGCTGTCCGCAACAAGTTTGTTTTTCAGGATAGGTGACATCTAGTTGTAGCTTTCTCAACAACCGATAAGTTGACACCCCCACACCTGGAAACAGGGTATCAACATAACAAGGAATGAATAGACCTATTTTCATATTCTTGATTTAATTCTCGTTCGCTATTTTTTTCTAATGCAAAATTACTGCAATTATAACAAAGAAGAAAATCATTAATCGAAAAACATAAGCTACTCAAGTGTTCTTTTAAGGATTTTTCCGTAACTTTGCATTTCTTTCATTCATGAGTTTATCACTCATCCGCACCATTATATATTAAAGGTGTGTCAACTTTAAAACGCGTCACTAATGATAGTTTGCATAGCAGAGAAACCTAGCGTTGCCAAAGATATTGCTCGCATATTAGGAGCTACACATCAGCATCAAGGATACATGGAAGGCAATGGATACCAAGTCACATGGACTTTTGGACACCTATGTGAGCTTAAGGAGCCTCACGATTATACAGAGGCTTGGAAGCGTTGGAGTCTTTCTTCTCTTCCAATGATACCCACTCATTTTGGTATAAAGCTCATTGATGATGCTGGTATTCGCAAACAATTTGAGGTTATCAAGAAACTTTATGCGCAAGCCGATGAGATTATTAATTGCGGCGATGCTGGACAAGAGGGTGAACTCATCCAACGATGGGTTATCCAGATGGCCAACACCAAATGTCCAATAAAACGACTATGGATCTCATCAATGACTGATGAAGCTATACGCGAAGGCTTTCAGAACCTCAAGGAGCAAGACCAATATGAAAGCCTTTACTATGCAGGACTCTCACGTGCCATTGGCGACTGGTTGTTAGGGATGAATGCCACAAGACTATACACGCTAAAGTTTGGGAAGAATAGACAAGTGTTGTCGATAGGAAGAGTACAAACCCCCACCCTTGCACTGATTGTCAAACGACAGAAAGAAATCGATCAGTTCAAGCCTGAGCCGTATTGGGTTCTATCCACCATCTACCGCGATACGCTTTTCACCGCTACCAAAGGACGTTTCAGTTCTAAGGAAGAAGGTCAAGAGGCTTTTAAAGATATTCAGGACAAGCCGTTTGTTGTAAGTTCAGTTACCAAGAAAAAAGGTACCGAATCACCCAAACAGCTCTACGATCTCACATCTTTACAAGTAGACTGCAACAAGAAGTTTGGCTTTTCTGCAGAGATGACGCTCAACACCATCCAGCAGCTCTATGAGAAGAAGCTTACGACCTATCCACGTGTTGACACACAGTACCTTAGTGATGACATCTATCCGAAGTGTCCGCAAATCATGAACGGACTTTTCCAAGTCACTAAAGCGGGCAAACAGCCCTATGCCGAATTTGTAAAGACGCTTGGTGGAAAGCCTTTAACCAAATCCAAGCGAGTGTTTGACTCATCAAAGGTTACGGATCACCATGCTATCATTCCCACTGGCGTGCAACCACAAGGGCTTACTGACGCTGAACAGCATGTATATCATCTCATCGCGCTCAGGTTTATCAGTGTGTTCTATCCCGATTGTCGATTTTCTACAACCACGGTATTAGGAAAAGCTGGGAATGTAGAGTTCAAGGCCACTGGCAAAGAAATCATTGAACCAGGTTGGCACGTAGTCTATCAAAAAGAGAAAACTATCGCCGATGAGGCTTCTCAAGCCAACTCTGCAACGAAAGACACCATCTTGCCTTCGTTTAGCAAAGGTGAGCAAGGCTCGCACACCCCTACCCTCACTGAGAAACAGACCACACCTCCAAAGCCATACACCGAAGCCACACTTCTTAGAGCAATGGAAACTGCAGGTAAGTTTGTGGATAATGACGAACTTCGCGCCGCACTCAAAGAGAATGGTATCGGACGTCCTTCTTCGCGTGCTTCAATCATTGAGACACTCTTTAAGCGACATTATATCCAACGGCAGAAGAAGAACATCATTGCCACACCAATGGGTATTGCCTTAGTAGACACCATACACGAAAAGTTGCTCACTAGTCCTGAGCTTACTGGTATTTGGGAGAAGAAACTACGAGACATTGAACACCACAAGTACGATGCGGCAACGTTCATCAACGAACTGAAAGAACAGATTACGCGCATCGTATCTCAAGTATTGTCTAGCCCCACGGTACGCATTGAAGACATTCCAACAGAAGCTCCTACCAAGACCAAACGTCAATCTGCGTCTAAGAAACGTACAAAGAAAGCCGCAATCCCCAATATCAAAGAAGGTGACATCTGTCCCGTGTGTCATCAAGGGCATATCATCAAGGGCAACACAGCCTATGGATGCTCTCGATGGAAAGAAGGATGTACGTTCCGTCAACCATTTTCTAGCACACAAGGTAATAAGAAACAATAACGAGCGTCTTACAATAAAGCCCAACAATGGCCGTTATTTTTATGTAATAATGTGAGGAAACCACAATCAATGAGCAATAGAAATCCATATTCACCCTATAGGGCTTGTTATTTGATTCTTATCGTTTGCACCATATTAACGGCATGTGGTGTAGATCGTAATATAAAGAAAGGTGAGAAATATCTTCAACTTGGTGAGTATTATGATGCCGCAACGCAGTTTAAAGCTGCTTACCAACGCATTCCGCCCAAAGATAGAGAACTGCGTGGACAAGTAGCCGCCAAGATGGCGCTTTGCTACGACCATATCCACTCAGCACAGAGAGCTATCGCAGCGTATAAGAACCAGATACGATACAATCAAGCCAATGGCGAGACGCACCTTAAATTGGCAGACAATCTGATGGCTAATGCCAACTATACAGAAGCGCTCAAGGAATATCAAGAAGCGCTCGATTCGATACCCGACTCTCCGCTGGCGCAAGAGGGTATCAAAGCAGCCCAGTCTGCACCTGCACTGAAGCAAGCCGGATCTCGATACACGGTAAAGAAGATGGATGTGTTCAACTCACGCCGCGCCGACTACTCACCTATGTTGTTCGGAGATCAGTTTGACCAACTTTATTTTACCTCCACACGCAACGAGGCACAAGGTGACGAACTTAGTGGCATCACTGGTGCCAAGCCTGGTGATATCTTCTTCAGTCAGAAAGACGATAAGGGCAAATGGGGACGACCACAAGCTATATCGTCAGGTCTCAATACAGAGATGGACGAGGGTACACCCGCTTTCTCGCCTGACGGACGCGAGATGTACATCACCCAATGTCTTGTAGATCCGTCCTATCCACGTTATGCCCAAATAGCAACAAGTAATCGCTCTGACGCATCATGGGGAAAAGCAACCGCTCTAAAGATTAGCAATGATACGCTTTCTAGTTTTGCCCATCCTGCCATTTCCCCTGATGGCAACTGGCTTTACTTTGTCAGTGATATGCCTGGAGGTAAAGGCGGATACGATATTTGGCGTGTCAGACTTATCGGCGGAACCACTGGTGGCGTGGAGAATCTTGGCGAACCTATCAATACGGTTGGCGACGAGATGTTCCCTACATTCCGTCCCAATGGAGACCTTTACTTCTCCTCCAATGGACATGGAGGATTAGGAGGGCTAGATATATTCATTGCTAAAGTGGGCAAAGACCGCCATTACCACTTAGAGCACCCAGGTTACCCTCTCAACTCAGCGGGTGACGATTTCGGTATGACCTTTGAAGGCCCGCACAATCGCGGATTCTTTTCCTCTAACCGTGGCGATGGGCGAGGATGGGATCACATCTATAGTTTCGAATGTCCCGAAATCATACAAACTGTAAAAGGATGGGTGTACGAGCGTGACGGATATGAGTTGCCTGCAGCTCAGGTTTATATGGTTGGCGACGATGGTACCAATCTCAAACTATCTGTCAAAGGAGATGGCTCATTTGAGCAAGTGGTCAATCCTGGTGTGAACTATATCTTCCTAGCTACCTGCAAGGGCTTTCTCAACCAGAAAGAGGAGCTCAGCATCAAGCCTACTACTCAATCAGAGGAACACACGTTGCAATTTCCTTTAGCTTCTATCCAAGTTCCTGTCATGATAGATAATATCTTCTACGACTTCAACAAAGCTACCCTTCGACCCGAATCAGAAGCAGCTCTTGACGAACTGGTGAAACTACTGAACGAGAATCCCAACGTGACCATTGAGCTCAGTGCGCACTGTGACTACAAAGGTTCAGCCGAATACAACAAAGGTCTCTCTCAGCGCCGTGCCGAATCAGTGGTAGCTTACCTCAAGCAACATGGCATCGCTGCTGATCGCCTTTCACCTGTGGGATATGGCAAAGAGAAGCCTAAAACCATCCGTAAGAAGCTCACCGAGAAGTATCCTTGGCTAAAGGAAAACGATGTGCTCACCGAAGAGTATATCAAGCGACTAGACGAAAAGAAACAAGAGATCTGTAACCAACTCAATCGTCGCACAGAGTTTGTGGTTCTACGCACCACATACGGAATGTTTGACGAGAAGGGACAACTCAAGCAACAGCCTGTCACCAAGCCGAAGACTGAGACTTCAAACAACGATGATGACATGAGCATCAGTTTTGACGAATAAGAGAAGATTCATATATGACACTGCCAGAACAATTCGTAGATAACATCCGAGCCATCTTTCCTCCTCAGCTTTATGAACAATTCTTGAAAGGCTTAGACGAGAAACCTACTGTTTCAATCCGGCTCAACCCGTTCAAGCACACAAGTGAGGAAGGTGTCACTGCATCATCTTATGAGCCCGTACCTTGGTGTGAGGAGGGGCGCTACCTTTCTGAACGACCCAGTTTCACTGCAGATCCTTTATTTCATGCAGGCGACTACTATGTACAGGAAGCCTCATCTATGTTTATTCATCACGTTGTCAAGCAGTTGCCCATCAAGCCTCTATTAGCGCTTGATCTATGTGCTGCCCCTGGAGGAAAGACCACTTGCCTACGATCGGTGCTTCCCGAGAGTTGTCTTCTCATGTGTAATGAGCCTCATCCCCAAAGGGTTCAGATTCTAAAAGAGAACGTCATCAAGTTTGGTCACCCCAAGGTTGTGGTCACTCACAACTATCCGAGAGATTATAGCCGCACCCATCTTCAGTTTGACCTTATTCTTACCGATATGCCCTGCTCAGGTGAGGGAATGTTTCGTAAGGATCCCAATAGCATCAACGAGTGGAGTATGGGTAATGTAAGGAAGTGTCAAGAGCTACAACGATCCATTGCAAAAGATATTTGGGACAACTTACGTCCGGGTGGTTTCTTGATTTATTCCACCTGTACATTCAACACTTATGAGAATGAAGAGAACGTAGAATGGATTGCCCAAACATTAGGTGCCGAACATTATGAGATTCCCGTATCTGAAGAATGGCATATCACACCAGCCCTGCAAAGCAACATCCCAGTTTATAGATTCATCCCGGGCGTATCTCGCGGAGAGGGACTCTTCCTATCTGTACTAAGAAAGAAAGGCTCTTTCGCAGAAGCCACACCCATAAACCCCAAAAGTCTAGAGAAAGAACTTAGCCGGCTTAAGGTTTTGTCTTATGGTGTGCGTCCCCCGGTTCCTAAAGGAAAGAAGCTCATTCCAGATATTTCCCAAGCCCTCTCTATAAACGATGCATCTGATGCCTATCCGTTAGTAGCCGTAGACTATCCTACAGCCATAGCCTACCTACGCCATGAAGCCATCACGTTGCCACCCGACAGTGCTAAAGGGATAGTCACGATTGCTTATCAAGGCAGAGCTTTGGGTTATGCCAACAATCTTGGTTCACGGGCTAATAATCTTTATCCTCAAGCTTGGCGGATACACAAGAATCTTTAGCCATAACATTATGAGTATCAATAATTAATATTAGCGGATACAAGTAATCATCCAA
>CAVHUZ010000115.1:0-5923 GCA_963639545.1 Bacteroidaceae bacterium | reverse complement strand
AATTAATATAGGTGTCACCACACCTGGAAACGGAAGCAGATTGCGGGTTGTCAATACAGGCACATCGCCATCCACATGGATAGTTTGTGCAATCTCAGACAAGTCGCCATCAAAAGAAGCGAGCATCTGTATGTTTTTTTGAGCCATTTTTTATCTTCAAACTTTTAGCGTGCAAAGGTACAAAATTTAATTGGATTATTAAAAATATCTTCCTATACTCTAGTCACTTGTTTCACACCTTTAACGGTTCGCAATTTCTTTATCAGACTATTCAACTTTGACGTATCATCTAGCTGCACAACTAGATTACCAGAGAAAAGCCCATCATGCGAATCGATATTGATTGAGCGCATCTCTATTCTCTCATCTTTTGTTATGATATTGGATATATTGCTTACGATACCGATATCATCATTACCAATCACTCGTAGGGTGATGGAATACTGTGATGACCCCTTACCACTCCAGCGTGCTTTTACCACTCTATATCCGAAACGTCGTTTCAGCTCGGGAGCATTGGGGCAGTCGCATCTGTGTATCTTAATACCACCATTAACAGTCACAAAGCCAAACACATTATCACCATAGATTGGGTGGCAACAATTTGCCAAAGAGAAATCTAGTCCTTTTAAGTTCTTATCTATAACTAGTACATCATCGGTCTTTCCCACTTTATCCACATCGGGAGCTTCGTATTCGAAGTTCTGTGCACTCTCTGCTTCACGTGGCTGATTGAGATTATGGTCATGGTTGTAAACCTCTTGATATTCATCAATTACGCGATTAGAATCGAGTTTTCCTTCAGCTATCTGTTTATAGAATTCGCTCGTTTCTTTATATCCAAGCTTCTTTACCAAATGCGCCAGCACGCTCTCCTCCATCTCAATCTTGCGATTTTTGAAGCGACGCTCTAATAGCTCCTTGACATATTGAGTATTCTTGGATTCAAGATCACGCAAGGACATACGTATCTTAGCTTTAGCACGTGGCGTCTTCACAATCTTCAACCATTCGCGTTTCGGTGTTTGGTTGTTCGATGTTACCACCTCGACACTGTCCCCACTATGTAGCTCAGTGCGGAATGACACACTTTTCCCATTAATTTTACCGCCCGTACACTTATCGCCTATACGGGTATGGATATGGTAAGCAAAGTCCAGGATTGTAGATCCTTTCTTAAACTTCAGCAAGTCGCCTTTAGGGGTAAAGACATACACCTCATCCTCATAGAGATCCATCTTGAACTGATCCATCACTTCAAGATTGTTTCCGGCTTCCAATGCCGTGCGGATAGACGCTAACCAGTCATCCATACCACCCTCAGCTTTTACGCCCTTGTAGCGCCAGTGCGCTGCTAATCCATGCTCTGCAATTTCGTCCATACGTTCAGTACGGATTTGCACTTCCACCCACTTGTTTTGCGGGCCAAGCACAGTGATATGTAAACTCTCATACCCATTCGATTTTGGAACGCTTAACCAATCGCGCAGACGTTTGGGGTTAGGTTGATACATATCGGTCACAACAGAATATGCCTGCCAACACTGCATCTTCTCTTTTTCTAACGGCGAATCCAATATGATACGTATTGCAAACAAGTCATAGATTCCCTCAAAACCGCACTTCTGTTTCTTCATCTTCTGCCATATTGAGTGTATACTCTTGGTACGGCCTTTAATATGAAATTTCAGACCTAGTGCGGTCAAATGCTCGGATACTGGGCCTATAAACTGCTTAATGTATGCATCGCGTGAACGTTTGGTCGCATTAAGCTTTTCTTTAATCATATAATAAGCATCGTGCTCCAAATATTTCAAGGACAAATCTTCCAGTTCACTCTTTAATTGGTACAATCCCAATTTATGTGCCAAGGGCGCATACAAGTAACTTGCCTCCTCTGACACTTGATGACGAGCTTTTTCATTGTCAGTGTCACGTATTTGACGCATAAGATTCACACGATCAGCTATCATAATGAGTACCACACGCATATCTTCGGCAAATGAGAGAAGCAGGTTTCTGAAGTTTTCGCTTTCTATCACTGGGGTACGTTCATAGAGTCGTTGCACCTTGACTAGCCCCTCAAGGATAGTTTCCACACCCTGACCATAATCGGTTTTAGCTTGCGAAACATCATAATACCCCCCCAAGACACTATCATATAGCATGATTGCAATCACACTATCTCGACGAAGGCCAATGTCTTTTACAGAGATTAAGGATGTCTGCAATGCACAATACACGGGATTGAGATTAAACTGATTGCGTACAATATGTCGTTGTTCCACTCCACGACTCACGTGAAGACGTAACTTGCTCAAGTCTTCTTCGGTAATCGAATCGCCTAATAATCGAAGCAATTCGTCTACTATTTCCAAGCACTTTGCCTTTTCTTCTTTCGTAAAAATTGGTAAATTATCCATGGGCATTGCATTCTTGTTAATATATTTGGCAAAGTTACAAATTTCCGTTTGAATTATTTCTCGAATTAAGGAAAACTAAGTAATTTTGTACTGTAAATAACAATAAATCCATTTAAACTATCCAAGACAATGCTAACACAACAAGACCTTAAACAATTGACCGAGAAAGGCATCTCGGAAGAGAAATTCAACAAAGAATTAGAAGATATTGAGCAAGGGTTTCCTTTCTTGAAACTCAAAGCTGCCGCCACTATAGGTAACGGTATCCTCAAGCCATCAGACAAAGAGCGTGCCCAATACATTGCTACATGGGACGCATACAAGGGACTAAACGCCAAGGTGGTAAAGTTTGTCCCTGCATCAGGCGCTGCAAGCCGCATGTTCAAAGACTTATTTGCATTCTTGAATGCAGATTATGACACACCACAAACCGACTTTGAAAAGACATTTTTTAGCAATATTGACAAGTTTGCTTTCCACAAGGCTCTTTGCAATAAATGTAAAGAGAACGAACACAAATGCATCAAAACGCTCATTGAGGAAGGCAACTATAAGGCCGTAGTTGCTAATCTTCTTGAAGAAAAAGGACTGAATTATGGCCAATTACCTAAAGGCTTGTTGCTATTCCATACCTACGAGAACGACTCAAGAACGCCAATGGAAGAGCATTTAGTGGAAGCAGCGCTTTACGCTAGCACTCAAGGAGAGGCCAATGTTCACTTTACTGTTTCCCATGACCATCTAGAGCTTTTCAAGAAGAAAGTGGCAGAGAAAGCCAACTTATATGCAGAGCATTTCGGTGTAAAGTATAATATCAGTTTCTCTGAGCAGAAACCAAGTACTGACACCATCGCTGCTAATCTCGACAACACCCCATTCCGTCAAGAAGATGGAACATTGCTCTTCCGCCCAGGTGGTCACGGAGCACTAATAGAGAACCTAAACGAGTTAAGCGCAGATGTTGTATTCATTAAGAATATTGACAATGTTGTCCCAGACCGTCTCAAAGAAGAGACCGTGACTTACAAAGCTCTTCTCGCTGGTGTGCTTGTATCAGTTCAGCAACAATGTTTCGAGTATCTACGCCTATTAGACAGCAAAGACGTGGACGATGACAAGGTGCAAGAAATGCTCTCATATCTAGAGAATACCTTATGTTGTGTCAACCCCGCAACGGCAAATATGGATACCACTTCACTCAAGACTTACCTACATCAGAAGTTCAATCGTCCTACACGTGTATGTGGTATGGTGAAGAACGTTGGCGAACCTGGTGGAGGTCCGTTCCTCGCCTTTAACCAAGATGGTAGTGCGAGCCCACAGATTTTAGAATCAAGTCAGATCGACAAGAGCAACGCTGAATATCAACGTATGTTCACCGAAGGTACTCATTTCAACCCAGTAGATCTAGTTTGCGCCATTAAGGACTACAAAGGAAACCCATTCCATCTACCCGACTTCGTGGATAAGAGCACTGGCTTCATCAGTTCAAAGAGCAAAAATGGTAAGAACCTCAAGGCCCTAGAACTTCCTGGACTATGGAATGGTGCGATGAGCGATTGGAATACTATCTTCGTTGAAGTTCCTCTAGGTACATTCAATCCTGTAAAAACCGTTAATGATCTGTTAAGAGAACAACATCAATAAGCCCCAACTTACTTAAGGTTGCCGAGATGTCTAGCAAAAAGTGATGACCTCTTGGCAACCTTTTTTCTGTTTTCCACTAACTACATATACACTCACTTACGTTTAGTTACGTAATGATGGAGCATCGTTGCACTCCCACAATGTCTCACATAGCCACATCTAACGCATGATTTGTTAAGCCAATTATCAACCTATTACCTCACAAAAGGTTACGTCTTAGAAAGAAAATAATTTATTTTTGGACAACAATTAATTTATTTTTCTGCGAAAATCAATTTAATTTTCATTCTATAAGGTCCTTTGATGACCTTAGAAAGATTAGAGATGGAGGCTTCAAAGGACCACTTATAGAATATTACTTGGTGACTATCAGTCAGAGACAACATAATCGATGCAAAGCAATCTGATTATGTGGGTCTTAACAAAAATCTCTCAACATACCTTAGAAAGACGTTTTGGCACTAAAAAAAAGCTCGACTGCCATCAGAATGCAGTCGAGCTATATTTTAAAAATAGGATTGTCAGATAGTGAACATTACCTTTGAATAAAGGTTATTTGCACATCACTTTACGAACAGTTCCGTCTGAATAATGTAAGATGTTTACACCTTTTTCAGCTTTAGCGAGCTTGCGACCGTCCAAAGAATATATACCAACCAATGTCGCGTTAGTCAACTTAGATAAATCTTTTACCGCATTGGTGCTACCATCGCTCACTCTACAAGTAGCAGCGTTCTCAACGTGTCCAGTAGACGTATTGATTACCATACACACAATAGACAACATGTCACGGCGCTGAATCAACGTGTACTGATTGATATTATCAAATGTTGTAGTGTGATACTTAGGTTCGTCGGTAACAAAGTCGCCATCCAATGAGCCACTGATACCATTCTCGATGCCTTTTGAAGCAAGCGCTATGTGATTATAAGGAAGTCCCACAACGGGATCTACAGGTTCTTTAAACTTGTCTAGCTCGGGTGGAGCATTGGTATAGCTTTGCCATTCGCTATAGTTGTTCACTTGTTTCCAGTCATCATTATACAAGCTATCGGCTGTTAGCACATAAGCAAGAGCATATTGCGTTCCATCAGACACCTCCATACAAGGGATAACTTCTGTAGTGACATTGATATTGTTTTCTGTTTCGTCCCATGTTGCTTTCACATTAACATTCATTACTGCAGGCGTAGACGTTAGTTCATTCCAATCGCTTAAGCCATCAATGGTATTGACCTTATTCTTACGATTGCCCCAAACCGAAGGTTTGCCGCTTGCCCATTTGCTTTCCATAGATGATCCATAAGCTTGCGTGTCTAGAGCGTCACCACAATGGATTGATACACCAACAAACTGATCTGGATACAATCGTTCCAATGACTCCATTACTACAAGACCGCGGGGACAATACTGACACCACAATCCTGTGTAGTCTTCCATCAAAATACGTTTGGTAGGAACGTTGCGTACGGTGTAACGGGTAATGTAAGTATAGCCTACGGATGCAGAATTATACTCGCCCATCACTTTATCTATGGACATAATGACATCAGTTGAACCCAATTGTGCTCCTGGCTTGACACGAACCTTATAAAGCGCACTCTCATAAGATGGAATCGGGGTATCAAGGTGTGCCTCAATAGGGCCTTCTGTTTCTTGGGTGTCCATATAATAGAGATTGTACGTAAAGTCGGTCACATCCGTTGAGCCCCAGTTGTATAGACGCACCACTGCGTCAGCGCCTGTAGAGTCGGGATGAACGTAAACACCTCCTGTGGTAGATGGTGCTAGGTTATAGGTTTGTGCCGTTGCCATGCAACACCACAAAACCAAGGCTACAAGCACCATAAAGC
>CAVHUZ010000114.1:0-6026 GCA_963639545.1 Bacteroidaceae bacterium | reverse complement strand
GACCATGTACGCCATGTTCCGCAATTGTATGAAGCTCACCACGCTGGATCTGACCTCCTTCGATACACAGATGGTGACCGATATGAGATTCATGTTCTGTTACGGGACAGCTCTTACCCATATATATGTGTCAGATAGCTTTGTAACCAGTCAGGTGAAACAGTCTCTGAACATGTTCACTGGTTGCACCCTTCTGCCAAACTTCGATTCAAAATGCACTGACATCACCAATGTCAAGGCATATCTGACCTTTCCGCAGCCTTGGGCAGAGTTCCAATTCGCTACCAAGACGCTGACCTTCCACTATGATTCAAGAATGGACCGTGTCACAGCAACTGACAAGAACTATCTGCCCGCAGCTGGTGAAGACCCCGGATGGATAGATTGTGATATCTACTATGTGGTGTTCGACACCAACTTTGCCAAGGCGCGTCCCAAGCGTTGTTATAAGTGGTTCTATAATCTGAAACACTTCTTCGATATCCGAGGCCTCGAGAATCTATGCACCGACTCGGTCAATGATATGAGCTATATGTTCTACGGATGTCCGGAACTGACCTCGCTGGATCTGCGTAGCTTCAATACCGAGCATGTCACCACGATGACCAATATGTTCATGGACTGCACATCGCTCACCGAGCTCAACCTCTCCTCATTCAACACCAAGAACGTGAACGATATGTCCGAGATGTTCCGTTATTGTGAACAGCTCACCTCGCTAGATCTGACCTCCTTCGACACACAGACGGTGACCAACATGAATCATATGTTCCGCGATAGCAAGCGCCTCACCAATATCTATGTGTCAGATAGCTTTGTAACTGATCAGGTGACCAAGTCGTACTTGATGTTCCAAACCTGTGACGCTCTGCCAAACTATCAATATGCAAGCGAAAACGACAAGACTTACGCCCATTATAAAGAAGGTGGCTACCTCACCCTCCGCCGCCATTTCACCGTGGGTGAAGCCCGATACAATGTGGATGGCTACGATAGCCCGACGTGCTACACGGATGTCACCTTCGCAGATGGCGCTGCATATAGCGCTCCGTGCGCCTTCACGTTCTCTTCTGATAAGACAGCATCTTACAGCCGCACGGTAAGCAACCACTGGGCTACGCTCTGCCTCCCATTCGCCTTCAGCGCCGACAATAGCACCGCCCGCTTCTATAGCGTGAAGAGCTATGCCGATGGTAACATCGCCGTCACTGCTCTTACGGGCGAGATAGCAGCCGGCACGCCCGTCTTGGCTTACGTCACCGATGGCGAGCTAAGCATCACCACCACAGGCGCCACAGCCGTAGCCGATGCTAAGCAGCTCAGCGAGCTCAAGGGTGCCTTCACGCAGACCGAAGTGGCAGATGAGGATTACATCATCGCCAATGACCACTTCTGGAAAGCCAGCTGGCTCAAGCAGAACAACGAAGCTGTGAAGAATGTCTACGTAGCACCTTACCGCGCATCCCTCACGCTCACCTCTACCGATGCTAAGCCTAATAGCATCAGCATAGACCTCGGTGAGACGGATGGTATCGACAGCATCGAGGCTACAGACCCATCAGCCTTCCTCGAAGGCGCAGAGCTATATGACCTCCAAGGTCGCCGCCTCTCCGCACCTAAGAGTGGCGTGATGATCATCCGCAAGGGTGGCGTGAGCCGCAAGGTCGTCATCAAAGGATCACAGGCCCCACAGGGGCTTTAGTCTTGCTGCGCGGGGTCACAGACCCTTTAGTCTTGCTGCGCGGTCACAGACCCATTTTGTTTCGCAATCTATTAGGCCTATTATGCCTATAATATAAGGTGCAACGAGACTAAAGCCTCTGTGAGGCCGCAGCGAAACTAAACGGACTGTGGTCGTGTGGCCGTGTGAAAGTTCTTTACAATCGCCCCGCCATACGTCGCTTATTCTGCACGGAAGGCTGAATGGTCGCTGAATTTGGCAGAAATGCAAGCGTCAGATAATCAGTAGCTTAGAATATCACGTGTCATATTAATACCCGAAAAAGCCCGATTTCACGTCAGAAATCGGGCTTTTTCGGTCTCGTTCGGGGCTTCTCGGCCGTGCGAAAGGGCACGTTTGGCCGTGTGAAAGGGTACATATTGGCGTGCGAAAGGGCACGTTTGGTAGCGCGAGGGGTGCTTTTGGGATTAATGGCGAGGATGCAGAGGGTAGGCCAGCGCTATTTCGGCAGTTTCGGAAGAGGCTTTTTCTTGTCAAATATCTTTACAGCCCCACAGGGGTCACTGACCCTTTAGTCTTGCTGCGCAGCCACAGGCCGTTTAGTCTCGCTTCGCCTAATATGCATAATAGGCCTATAAGCCCCCCACCTTATTATATATATAGGCGCAGCTAAGAATAAAAAGAAAGGCAGATACAATCTCACCGAACAGGGTGGGGATGTATCTGCGTTTTCTATTATTAGCTATTGGGTCGGAAGCCACACTTCTCACCCCCCCAAAAAAAAAAAAACGCTCATCCGCAACTTATTCAGCCATAATTGCTTATCTTTGCATAAGTTATAGCTGCACTCGGGAAAGCTGAAGCCGAGCTTCCTTTCCGCTCGTTTGCAATAACTTTGCATAAGTTATAGCTGCACTCGGGCTCTTGATCAATGATGATGGTATACGGAGTGCCCGCTCTAAAGGCTATGGGATTATGGTCCTGATAGCGAAGCTAATGATTTATGAACCTAAAGGTAAGTGAAAGATATGTCAAGATATAAGCAGTCTCTAGTGAAGGGCATCCTCCTCATGGCGCTGATGCTCTTTATGCCCTCGTGGATGTGGGCAGAAGAGGAAGCGTGGGTGGAATACGCTGAAAGCACGCTGACGTTCCATTATGACGAGAATCGAGCAAGCTGCACTGCCGCCACGTATAGTCTGCCTGCAAAGGGTGAGACACCAGGATGGTTGGAACATCAGGATGATATCACGAAGGTGGTCTTCTGTGAAAGCTTTAAGGATGCTCGTCCCGTGCGCTGCGCCAAGTGGTTCTATAAGATGTCTAAGCTCACCGATATAGAGGGAATGCAGTATCTCTGCACCGACTCGGTCAATGACATGAGCTATATGTTTGCATTTAGCTCATCAATCAGAGCGCTAGATCTGAGCCACTTCAATACGGCTAGCGTCACCACGATGACCAATATGTTTGCCGACTGTACGCTGAGCTCACTCGATGTCAGCACGTTCAATACCGAGAAGGTGGACGATATGTCTTATATGTTCTACAACTGTAATCGTCTGACCACGCTTAACCTAGACTCCTTTGATACACAGATAGTGACCAATATGGACGACATGTTCGCTCACTGTCGGAATCTTACCCGGATAGATGTGTCAGCCCGTTTCGTTCTAGATCGGGTGACAAGCTCTAGGTATATGTTCCTCTTCTGTGACAGCTTGCCCAATTATGAGACGGGGCGCTACGACAAGGAAGCGGCTGAGACGTATCTCAATGGTCCGAAGATGTGGGTAGAATACCAAGAATCTACCCAAACGCTGACCTTCCGCTATGATAGAGGAAAAGATTCGACCGAGGCCACCAAGAAGTATGATATTCCTAAAGCCGGCGAGTTTCCTGGATGGCTCTATTGTCATGCTAAGCATGCGGTGCTAACCGCAGATTTTGCCTATGCGCGTCCTAAGAGCTGTGCCATGTGGTTCTATCTGTTGCTAGATCTCACCGATATCTCTGGGCTGGAGTATCTGAACACCTCTATGGTTACGGACATGAGGCTCATGTTTGCTGGTTGCTTCTCACTGCCCTCGGTAGATCTGAGCCACCTCAACACCGATAACGTCACCTCGATGGAAGCAATGTTCTACCGTTGCCAAGCATTGGGCGATCTAGACCTCTCGACCTTTAATACCTCGAATGTCACCAATATGAAAAGGATGTTCTATGAGTGTAAGGAGCTCAAAGCGCTCGACCTTTCTTCCTTCAACACCGAGAAGGTAAGCAAGATGGAATCAATGTTTGAAGCGTGTACCTCGTTACAGCAGCTAGACTTGAGAAGCTTCAATACACAGAACGTCGACACGATGGCACGGATGTTCTACGATTGCAATCAGCTAACAGCGCTTGACCTCTCTTCCTTCAATACAGAGAAGGTGAAGGATATGTCCTATATGTTTGCCCAATGTGCATCGCTGCCGCAGCTGGATCTGAGCAGCTTCTGTACATCGCAGGTCACCACGACAAGAAGAATGTTCTACGATTGCAATCAGCTCAAAGCGCTTAACCTCTCTTCCTTCAATGCTGAGAAGGTGAAGGATATGTCCTATATGTTTGCCCAATGTTCATCGCTGCCGCAGCTAGATCTGAGTAGCTTCAATGCATCGAATGCCGATTCCACCCAGTACATGTTCTACGATTGCAATCAGCTAACAGCGCTGGACCTCTCTTCCTTCAATGCTGAGAAGGTGAAGGATATGTCCTATATGTTTGCCCAATGTTCATCGCTGCCGCAGCTGGATCTGAGTAGCTTCAATGCATCGAATGCCGACTTCACCCAGTACATGTTCTACGATTGCAATCAGCTAACAGCGCTTGACCTCTCTTCCTTCAATGCTGAGAAGGTGAAGGATATGTCTTATATGTTTGCCCAATGTTCATCGCTGCCGCAGCTAGATCTGTCCTCGTTCAGTACGGCAAAGGTAGAGAATATGTCTTATATGTTTTATGATTGTAAAGCGTTGCAACAACTGAATCTCAGTAGCTTCAATACCGAGCGGGTCACTACGATGAACTCGATGTTCTACGATTGCAATCAGCTAACAGAGCTTGACCTCTCCTCCTTCAACACGGCTAACGTCAATGATATGGCGTATATGTTCTATATGGCTACAGATAGCGCCAAGCTAGAAAGGATTTACGCAAGCTATCAGTTTGTTACAAGCAATGTGAGCAAAGACGATAAGATGTTCTTGGGTTGTACATCGCTGCCCTATTATACGCCTAAATACGTGGACAAGGAACGCGCCGTATGGGTAGAGGATAAAGGCCACCTCACGTTGCGACGCACTATCTCTGTAGGCGACAACATATATAATGTAGATGGCTACGATCCCGCAATATGTTATGCCGACGTCGCCTTCAGTGATGATGCAGCCTATAGCCCTACCTTTAGCTTCTTCTTTGCTGATGATGCCACCGCATCTTACACCCGAGAGACGGATAACCATTGGATCACGCTCTGCCTTCCCTTCTCATTCAGCGTTGACAATACAGATGCTTCTGTCTATGGGGTGAAGAGCTATGATGAGGGAACGATTGCCGTTACGAAGTATCGCGGCGTCATCGCAGCCGGACTCCCCGTCTTGGCTTATGTCACTGGTGGTACTCTCTCTATCAGCAGCAAGGGCGCTACCGTGGTAACCGATCCACTGAGATATGGGGTGCTTCAAGGTACATTCACGCAGACCGAGGTAGGGGACACGGCTTACATCATCGCCAACGACCACTTCTGGAACGCTGGTTGGCTGAAGCAGAACAACAAAGATGTCAAGCATGTCTATCTAGCACCTTACCGCGCATCCCTCACGCTGGACCTCTCATCCTCCAATGCTAAACCCAATAGTATCAGCATAGACCTCGGTGAGACGGATGGTATCGACAGCATCGATACCACAGACCTTGCTGCCTTCCTCGAAGGCGCAGAGCTATATGACCTACAAGGTCGACGCCTCTCAGCTCCTAAGAGTGGCGTGATGATCGTCCGCAAGGGTGGCGTGAGCCGCAAGGTCGTCATCAAATAACGCGGTCACAGGCCCCACAGGGGCTTTAGTCTTTGCTTCGCGGCCTCACAGAGGCTTTAGTCTTTGCTGCGCCTAATAGGGGGGCAGAGACCGCTGTAACCCTAACAAAGAGAAACCGCAGATACAACCTCACCCAGCGTGGTGGGAATGTATCTGCGGTTTCTCTTTATCGATAATTGGCCTAGGACCTAATAGGCATAATATGCATAATAGGCCTATTATGCCTAATTGGTGGGCGCAGCGAGAATAAACGGCCTGTGGCCGCG
>CAVHUZ010000113.1:0-6060 GCA_963639545.1 Bacteroidaceae bacterium | reverse complement strand
GATCAGATCAGTGTCCCTTATCCGATTTGACATCCTATCAAGATCGTATTATCTATGTGCGCCAACGCAATAAAGGTCTTAGCGCAGCTCGCAACCTTGGCCTAAGTATGGCGAAAGGACGATTCGTGCAGTTTGTTGATGGTGACGATTACCTTATTCAGACGGCATACGAACATTGTCTAGACATCGTACGCTATCATCAAACGGATGTGGTGCTATTTGAGCTGACAAGCAATCCTAACCATTCTGTCGAGTTCTCTAGTCAAGGGCCTGTGGCAGGTAACGAATATCTACGCCACCATAACCTTAAAGCATCCGCTTGTGGGTATATATTCCGCAAGTCCATGCTGATCAATCTTCGTTTTCATGAAGGCATACTGCATGAAGACGAAGAGTTTACACCACAACTTTTATTACGAGCTGAATATGTCTATCATACGTCGGCAGAGGCTTATTACTATCGCAAACGCACCGGCTCAATCACGCACAAAAAAGGAAAGCGTTGGAAGCTAAAACGCTTAAACGACGCCTTCCAAGTACTTGGTACGTTGAACGATAAGCTCGATCGCCTCCCTGCGGATGATCGCATGGCTTTGCAGCGTAGGGTGGATCAGCTAACGATGGATTATATCTATAGTGTCATCATGCTAACGAGAAATGCTTCCTACCTAGAAAAGTGCTTGATGCGACTGAAGCGTATAGGATTGTTCCCCTTGCCAGAACGTAGCTATACGAAGAAATATAAGCTATTCAGCAAGATGGTCAACTCGCGGATAGGGCGTAAAGTGTTGCTACGCACATTACCATTCATCAAGCCATGAGAATATTGCTGCTTGGCGAATATAGCAATGTGCATGCTACTTTGGCTGACGGGCTTAGATATTTAGGCCATCATGTCACGGTGGTATCGAATGGAGATTTCTGGAAAGATTATCCACGTGATGTAGACGTGAGTCGTAAGCCGGGCCATATAGGTGGATTGCGTTTATTGGCACGCATCCTCAGACTTTTACCTTCGTGGCGTGGATATGACATCGTTCAACTAATCAATCCTCTGTTTTTAGAACTTAAAGCCGAAAGATTGTTTGCCGTCTATCGTTATCTGCAGAAACACAATCGGCATGTAGTGATGGGTGCTTTCGGTATGGATTATTATTGGGCACATACTTGTTCGGTGGAGAAGCCCTTGCGTTATAGCGATTTCAATATCGGAAAGATATTGCGTCACAATGCCGATGCAGAGCGTGAACGTATCGACTGGATAGGTACAGCAAAAGAACGCCTTAACAAGATGATTGCTCAGACGTGTGACGCCATTGTGACTGGTCTGTATGAGTATGACGTGTGTTATCGCCCGGCGTTCCCAAACAAGACTTGTTTTATCCCTTTCCCTATTAAGGTGGACAAGGTCAAAGCCGATTGCTCGTTTATGTCACCTCTGAAACTGTTTATTGGCATCAGCAGAGGTCGTAGCGAATACAAGGGTACGGATATCATGCTTCGAGCTGCCCAACAAGTGGTAGATCATAACCCTAGTAAGGTAGTCTTGCATAAAGCTGAGGGTGTGCCATTCCGACAATATGTCCGAATGATGCAAGGCTCTGATGCTATCTTGGATCAGCTATATAGCTATACGCCATCGATGAATCCGCTAGAAGCTATGAGCAAAGGTATTATTTGCATTGGTGGAGGTGAGCCTGAAAACTATGAGATCCTTGGAGAAGAGCAGTTGCGCCCTATCATCAATGTGCTACCTTCTGAGGAAAGTGTCTGTCAACAAATACAATGGTTGGTGGATCACCCTGAGCAGATAGCTTCTCTCAAACGCGATAGTGTGGCTTATGTTTCCAAGCATCATGATTACCTTAAAGTGGCACGCCAATATATTGCGCTTTATGAGCATTTAAGTAAAAAAGAAGAAGAGCAAACTTAGCAACACGATATGGCTTGGCAAAAGACGTTTACATGTAGACAATGTGGCTATCAAGCTGTGGTCTATGAAGGTAAAGGGTTTATGGGACAGCATATCACCATGATCTCTTGTTCAGATTGCCACACCATCCAACCACTTGTTGTGGGTGGCGTCATTGGTGACATAGCACCCTCCTATCGTAGCGAAGCTGGACGATTGTGTCTGCAATGCGGTTCAAGCAATATCAAGCGTTGGGACGGCGTCACCTGTCCTCAATGTGGTGGTGAAATGGTAGAAGAAGACGAGAAGACATTTTGGTGTTAAATGTTATGACTATACAAATGCGCTTCCTCGCTAAAGTTTTGACATTATATTATGACGACTGATATATGAAAGGACTTAATTTCATAGCAATTGATTTCGAAACAGCCACCAGTAAGCGTGCCTCTATCTGTGAGGCAGGTATCTGCGTGGTTAAGGATGGAAAGGTAGTAGAAACCAAATCGTGGCTTGTGCGCCCTGAAGACAATGTCTATTCGTATATGAATACTCAGATACATGGCATTCAACCCAAGGATACCGCATGTGCACCTGAGTTTCCTGAGGTGTGGGCGGAGATAATGCAGTATCTTGACGAAACCCCCGTGTTAGTGGCGCACAATGCTGCTTTCGATATATCGTGCATCCGTAAGTCTTTGGAGCTTTATGGTATCGGCAAGCCCGAAGTGATTTACTATTGTTCTCTCCGTGCCGCCCGACACAACTATGACTTCGCTTGCAACACCCTTGACTATATCTGCCATCAGTTTGATATCCCCGAAGGTCATCACCACCGCGCAGGTGATGATGCCGAGATGTGTGCAAGGTTGTTTCTTCGTGAGATAAAGGATGCTGGCTGGTGCCAATTGAGTGAGATGAGTTATTGTAATGGCAAGCTTTGAGTCGGTGCTTTATGGCGTAGGCAGAGGTGCTATCGCTCGTTACATCAAGAACATTTACGCAACCCTAGAATAGGACGAGGTTTCAACCTAGGCAACCAATGCGTTAGATTGGAGGGTGAAGAACGATAGGACGTGACAGCCATTCTATTCATACTTGTCCATTAAACAGGCATTAAAGCTGTGTTGTGCTTTGGGCGGCTCGCTATATGCATGGCCTTGCAAGCGGTTGGTGGTGTTCCATTGATCTTTCCAGTAATCTTTCAGGAGCCGTTGAAACTTTATTGGAGTTAGATGTTCGTAACGCTTCGACTGAAAACTGATGGTTGCCGCTTGCCGCAGTTGCTCAATACCTGTAGCCATAAACGAGAACTCGCTTTGGTTTTCATATGCCGCCAGTATGAGCCCCGGTAGTCCTCCTAGCTTCCATGGACCATTATCAAAAGGCAAGTCCAGCGTGTACCATGCGGTCCAGGTGCGTCCTCTAAATTGGCAGACGGCTTTATTGCACGGGTAACCTATAATGATAGTGTCGCCTTCCGTCAGTTCCCACGCTAAAGTGGGAATGGGCTCGTTATAACAAAAGAAGAAATCGTTGTGCAGAACATCCGTATAGGTTAGCTGCCCTTCTTGTGGAAAGTGCTTATACACTTCATATTCGCGTCCCTTCTTGGCGCCAAACCTATCTCCTAAGAACTGCAGATAGCTCATTGGGTCACTGGTTGCACTTCTTACAGAATCCCTCTGATGAAGAAACAACTCGTATCGCTGGCTATAAAACCTTGACGAATGTTCCCCTATATCTAAAAGGTTAATATCATCGTAAGCTTCACTTTGCTCATGCGTGAGTTTGTACAGTGCGTGATACTGCACCCGTACGCTGACAGTGTCCATAAGTTCTTGAGCATGGGCGCACGTCGCTGCGATATAAAAAACTATGATGCTGAATAGTAATCTCATGATTTTTGTCAGATATACCTAAAAACTATAAAGTTCATAAAGGCTATTCTTTAACGGGTTCAAGCAATATCGTCAATTCAGTTTCGGCAATGTCACATTTTTCAAACAGATAACGCAAACACGCTAACTTGCTTTTGTTTCCCATTGTTGTCCACAGATATTGATCGACACCAATTTGTGTACAATATCCTAAGTTCGCTGTTTTTGATGTCCAGAAATATGCACCCTTATCGTATAAAGAATCCACAATGTCAGTATATTTTTCTGTCACAATCTTTACCACACGCAAAAGCATATCTTTCCATGTAGTTTCCGTATATTCATTGCCGAAGAGTCTGAAACCTTTCAAGTTCCTGTTAGTAGGATTGAAGTTTTCCTCGTCCAAAGATACCTCATCTATAGGCTTTGGCAACGGCTTGAATGAGGGGTGTGGCAACGGATAGAGCCGAAGGAAAGTGTTTACTATGTTTTGACCTCGCTGTAATATTTCTAGTTCCGACCATTTCTCACACTCGGTCACTTTCTTGGTTAAACGATATTTTGAATCCTTGTAACCAGGATATATTTCATTCCCGATTGTCTTGCCGTCACGTTTCACCTCAAATGGCTTGTTGCTGAGTTCGCTGTTAATGCCAGTCAATGTAAGATTGGCAAATGTATGAAGGTACTTATCTTGTATCTCTTCATAGTTGTCGCCTAGCATTGCTTTCCACTCCCTGTTGAGAGTTTGAGGCATAATGTGTTCTATCGTCGCATCCTTCTTTTTCATGTCGGCTGCCACGTCATTGTATTCTCCATGCACGGAGTTTTCCAAACGCTCAAATAAGAAGATTTGGAAAGGCTTCAACATGTGGTATACATCACGCATCTTGATGGCTTCAACGAATTGGCCGTCTCTTGGTAGCTGGTAGTTACCGTCACGGCGCATGATATGGTACGCAAGTATGTCGGAATACGTGTAAGCCATTGGAATGTCGGCAGATTTATATTCCTCAATACTCTTTAGAACATCCTTGTGTAAGGCGCAAAATACCTGTGTCAAGGCATTGCCAGGCATATTGCACACAATACGCCGAGCCATATAATTCTCAACAACATCAATCACCTTGTAAATTTCATCTTCCGAGAAATCGTTCTCAACGGCATATTTGAGGAATTGGATGAAGAAAACATTGGTTACGTCTGTTTCAAGATTACAGATATGGCGCATCTTTTCCGACAATTTCTGCGTGGTAAGTTTTGCCTCTGTCACTTGCTGATAGTAGCGTGCATACTCCAGCATTTCCGTCAACTCTTCCTTGCGGTCACGCCCCTCCATGTATTTTTTCCATTCCGGATAGATGTTGGCCAGACGAACAGGACGTTGCAACTGCTGTTTGATGGTCAGATAGTCACGGAGAAACTTGGTTGGCTCGTTTTCCGTAGCCGCTTCAATCTTCTGCCAATATTCCTTGAAACAAGTTTGTTGCTCATCAGCAGTCAATGCCATCAAGAGGTAATTGCGTATTTTATCGGCCTCGGTCAGAGCCAAGCCTGTAGAGTTGAGACTCTCAAAGATAAGTTGTGCATCATCGTCAGCATCCAACTCTATTGATATTATTTGCAGCCGCTCTATGGCATCGAGCAATTGGTCGAAAGACAACGCTTGCGGCTTCTTGGTCAATAATCCGTAGAAATGACGGAAGTTACGAGTCACTTTTGAGTATTCATTATAAGCGTCAGCATTATTGAATATCTTGTCGTATGCAATTCTGTCGTTTTCAATGGGAACAAGTTTTATTTTACGCTCTGAATTACAGAACTTAGCCTTCAAGAAAACCTCGTATGCCTCTTCCAATTTTGCATCGTCGCTAATCTCGATAGCTTTGTCCTTCACTGCTTTAATTCCTGCTAGCAAAAGGAGTGATATTGTGGTTAAACGTTGTTGGCCATCTATAACCAACCTGTTGTAGCTGCTATCAGCCGATGACGTTACTATAGAGCCAAAGAAATGAGAAGGTCTGCCCGAATGACTTAATTTCACTAGGTCACTAAACAATTGGTCGCAATTATCTATTAGCCAATCATAATTACGTTGATAAACTGGTATTACAAATTGAATTTTGTGACCTTCAATAAATTCATGTAAAGGTTTAGCATATCCTTTCATATTTCAATGATTCTAAATATCTTTATTCACGTTAATTCTGACTTTTTTGTATAGCAATTGATTTCATCCTTAAAGAAGCAAGCGCAGGTATGCTTACAAGG
>CAVHUZ010000112.1:0-6127 GCA_963639545.1 Bacteroidaceae bacterium | reverse complement strand
ATGTTATCCTCTGCTGCATCTGTTGAATCAATATAAGATGTGAATGGGTAGAACTCGCCATTCTGAGCACTATACTGATAAGCTACGTCAAATGACCAACCTTTAAGAGAATAGCCTAAACCACAAGTGAAACGATTGGTGGCTTTCCAATTGGTATAATCTGCACTGCTCGTATAATAGGTTCCTTCTGATGGTACCAAGTTGCCTGAAGTATAAACGCCCTTGCTTGACTCCTTATTATATAGAGCCGATTCATAGTTGTAGCCAAGACGAATAGCCAGATTGGTTACTGGTTTGTATTCCAAACCAAGCTTAAGAAGGCTCACACCTTTAAGCGTCTCCTTGGTATGATCATTCATATACTTGTCATTGTGTGACGTTTCATAATAATCATAGCCATACCAATTGTAAGGATCATAACTATACTCTACCCCATCATTGATGCGCGTCTTTGTTGAGCCATAGTCAGCATATTCGTAGGTTGCACCTAAAGCAAGATAATTGCCAACGGTATGACCTAGAGAGAAACCGAAACGCCATGGAGTAACAATCTTAAAGTCGTAACTTTCTGATACAGGTTTATCACTCAAGCTACCTTGGATATATGACTGGGTATTCATTGTCAGGTCATACCAAGTGGGTGACTGAACGTAGACACCAAAGCGGAAAGCTGAAGTCTCGATAGGACGAACGATCAAACCGAACTTCACATCCACTCCATCACCATCAATCTGACGGGCATCTCCATAATTGACGGTATAGTTCTGATTATCTCCAACCATGGACTCGCTATATACACCGCGGTATCTATAGTTGACATCTTTATAACCGATGGTCAAACCAAGATAAACGCAGTTGTCTATATTGGCGCTGATGTTGAAATCATAGTCACCAATGTAACCATAATTTTCTCGGTTCATCTGATAAGCGTTGGCTACATAATTAACCTTGTCGTTTTCCATGTTGAAACCTTTCAGGTTAAGATAGTCAACTGATGACTTATAAGCATCATTATAATCTGACTCAAAATATCCATTGCGATACTTCTGATAAGTCAACTTATTAGAAGATGCATTGCTCAGATGGTTGGCTGCTCCTAAGATATAGTCGAAGTTTTTGCTCTTATGATAGTTGAAGCCAAAGTTTAGGAATGAATTCTGATCGCTACGTGATGCCCAAACGAGACCTACTTGATCGAAGCTAGCATGCGACTTATCGCCAGATGCGTATGATGGTGCTTCATGTTGGAACACGCCGCTTGCAGACACTTTCAATTCGCTATGGCGAAACAAGCCAATACCTGCTGGATTGGAACTAATCGTGGAGATATCCGCTCCCAAAGCTTCCATTGCACCACCCATACCTACATATCGGGCTGTACCATTAAGATCATTTCCTACAAGTTTGGCATTTTCATAAGTTTCCTGTGCCAAGGTCGGCACAGAAACAAATGCCATTGCTAAGAATACATATTTTGTTTTCATCGTGTAATATTTTTATTTTTAAGTTTTGCCTAACTAAGAGCAATTAGCGATACGTGTTTAACGACGTCCACCAAAATGGCCACCGCCACCTCCAGAACGACCACCGCCAAAGGAACCGCCACCGCCAAACGAACGGCTACCTCCAAACGAGCCACTACCACTACCAAAAGAGCTACTACTACGTGAAGGCGCACTTATCGGAGCTTGGCGAGTCTGCGAGGATTGATTCGGATTATAGTTGCGCGTACCACGGAATGCAGAGTTATTGGCATTTGCGTTATTGTAGCTACGGCTGTTTTGCGTACTTGATGGGCGTGTTCCTCGTCCAAATGTTCCATTTGAAGGTCTTGAGGCATTCATTCCTCTATCAAAGTTTGGACTAGGATTACGGCCGATTGAATGATTTCGCGTTCCCGTGTGCATGTCCACTCTTCCGTATAAAGGTAGTGCATGATGATATCCTACATAAGGCCATCCACCATAATACCAACTGCGATAAGGCCATCCCCAGCTACCATAGAACCATGGATCATAGAATCCTCCATACCAGCCCCAGCCGTAACGCCAAGAAGCACCATAATACCAAGGGTCATAAAAATCAGAATATCCCCATGGTCCCCAATAACTATAGTATACAGGATTATACCAACCATAGAAATTATCAAATCGTCCCATCCTACGACTATAAGCGAAGTCGTCATCCGAATTGAAGACATATTGTTCGCTACCTGGGTAAATGGTATCTTGCCTTATAGCATCTCCATAAGTTCCATCTCCAGTACGAAACTCAATGATATCATTTCCCAAAGAATCTTGTCCTACCTTTTGATAATAACTTTTCAGTCTGTTACACCGGTTATACTCGCTTTCATCCTTGGAGATTCCACTATAATATGCGGGCGTATCCTCATGCGTAGTTGCTTCGTTTGTTGCTTGCACACTCTTTTTAGGAGTAAAATACAAATCATCTTGCGCCACCAAACTCATTGGAATGATGCCTGCAAGAATTAATAATATATAGAATCGTTTCATAATTGAATGACTTTAAAATTTACATCTATTTCTAGCGACACACCATATCAATGGTATGTTTTCAGTAATTCATATTGCAAAATTACCTTGAGTTTACATGCAAATGTACGGATTTTCCCTAATCCGTTATAGGTTTTTCCCTATTTTTTATAAATTTGCAAGTATAATTTAACAGTAACAAGAAACAGAGAGTTTTTCATATGAAGTATTGTGAAGTAGACTTTAAAATCTTTCCCGACATACAAGTGGCAAGAGACATAGTAGCGGCATTAGCTGGAGAATGCGGCTTCGAATCATTTGAGGATACCAAAGAAGGTCTTAAAGGTTATATACAAGCCGAAGCTTTTGAAGAAGACCAGTTGGCTTACACCATGGCTACATTCCCCATACCCGATGTTAAGGTTGAGTACACCGTGAATGATGTTGAAGAGAAAGACTGGAATGCAACATGGGAAGAGACCGGATTCGACCCTATCGTAGTAAACGATAGTTGTGTGATATACGATGCCAAGAAAGGATTAGCACCCATCCATGAGCAGTTGGAAAAGATTCAATCACCATTACTGATAGGTATTGAAGCTCGTCAAGCATTTGGCACAGGCACTCATAGCACTACACAAATGATTGTATCCACGCTTCTCAACATGGATCTAAAAGGCAAAAGAGTATTGGACTGCGGTTGTGGAACGGGCATTTTGAGTATTGTAGCTGCAAAACAAGGCGCTGCAGAGGTTGTTGGATACGACATTGACAATTGGAGCGTAGAGAACACGCAACATAACGCTGCGCTTAATCAAGTTTCAGTTGAAGTTCTTGAAGGCGATAAGTCGGTACTATCTCATGTCAATGGGATATTCGATGTAGTATTAGCCAACATCAATCGTAACATCCTACTAGCAGATATGTCTTCCTTTTTAGAAGTGCTAGCTCAAGATGGAACGCTGATTATTAGCGGTTTCTACGAAATGGATGCACCGATACTTGAGCAACATGCTAAGGATTTGGGGTTGCGATTGTATCAGACGCTTGATAGTGAAGACTGGTGCTGTCTCGTATTACGACGACTTTGCGAACCGGAATTGTAAGTTTCTGCAGATCATAAAAGCTACCATTATATATATTAAGGTCCACAAAGTTATTGATACCAGGCAGCCTGCCAACATCGGTATGCTGCCAAAATTTCCATTCACCCGCATACTCCATTTTGCTTACATAATAATGAGCAATCCAAAATGGATAACTATCAAATCTAGAATCGGATAAATATTTCTGCTTAAAGCGATAACCAGTATAGAGAATGGGCTTTACTTGGTATTTGTTTTCTACGATATGCAGCCAAGTAAGGACATTTTGTTGAAATTCTTCTGTACTAAGATTATTTGGTTTAGACTCTACGTCAAGTATCGGCGGGAGATCACCTGGAACGAGTTTTACCATAGCCAGAAAGAAATAAGCTTGTCTTCTTGGCGACGAATTGTTGCTCCAGAAATGATAAACGCCTCTAATAAAGCCTTTTTCTCGAGCATAAAAGAAATTATCTCTAAACTTTGAATCTAGATACGAGTCACCTTCCGTACCTTTTATAATAACAAACCTAATGGGGGTTTGTTCAATAAGCGCATTGCGCAATCTGTTCCAATCTATATTACCTTGATAATGACTAATGTCAATACCATGTATTTCATACCCCTTTGGATAATCCGGATCGCCATAAATGGCTCTCCATCGATATCCTGTGGGCGAAACAAAAAAAGAATAATATCCCCAACAATAAGCAACGGCACAAATAATGCCAATCAGCCAGCGTTGTTTTACTGGCATGTTGTAAAGTATTTGTTTGAATCGTTGGGACATATAAGTGCCTATTAACTTAAAAAAGAGAGTCGAATGATTATCCCTAATAGAGTTTTATGGGATCATCTGTTCGACTCTCTTTTATGATTATCGTATGAAGTCAAACAATCCGATTACTTTGTCTGTTCTAGAACAAGAGTTTTGGTTGTTTGGTCACATACATCAGATGGACCCCAATACTGGATTGGGCCAGGATAAACGTAGCATGTGTTTTTAGCCCATTCATCACGCTTAGCGGCGAATGTCTGGAATGGTTTGCCTTCCAATTCCACAAGTGCTTTACGGATTACAGGCTTCATCTCGCCATTACGACGTTCCATGTTCATCATCATTGTGATTGGCACACCTCCTGCTTTCCAATCTTCAGATTTTGCAGTAAGGTTATTAACGATTGCCATATAACCCGTTTTGCCATTTGCAATCAACTGAGCTGCACTTGTTCCCAAAGCGTAGCAATAGTCAGCATCAAAGTTGGATGGAGCTGCGCAACGACCCTCGTATCCGAAGAAGTGGTGCTGAGCGGCAAACTTGCCTTCATATTTACCTTGCTGTTTAAGTTCTGCAAGTTTTGATGCTACCATATCAGAGATAAGTTTCTCTGTCTCAATGAGAGAAACCTGAACATTTCCGTGAGGATCGCGATCAAGAGACAACTGGCGAGCTACACCAGCAGGTAAGGTAGCGAAGGTTGTCTTGTTTTCCTCAGAAAGGTGGTTCATGATATATTCGCGCTGTGCTTCAGGCTTCAAATCCTTGTAATCAGCTCCGTGCTCAGCCAACAAGTCGTTCAGTTCTTGGATCAAGCGACCAATAGCTGGGATAAACTCAATAAGACCTTCAGGAATAAGAACTACACCAAAGTTGTTTCCTTCTTTAGCACGATAAGCCACTACGTCGGCGATGTATTCTACGATGTTATTCAAAGACAAATCCTTAGCTTGAATTTCTTCAGATACTAAGCAGATGTTAGGCTGTGTCTGCAATGCACATTCTAGAGCGATGTGAGAAGCAGAACGGCCCATCAACTTTACGAAGTGCCAGTACTTACGTGCAGAGTTACAGTCGCGCTCAATGTTACCAATCAACTCTGAATAAGTCTTGCATGCAGTATCAAAGCCAAAAGAAGTCTCAATCTGAGCATTCTTCAAGTCGCCATCAATTGTCTTAGGACAACCAATAACCTGCACACCATACTTCTTTGCAGCATAGTATTCTGCGAGAACGCAAGCATTTGTGTTAGAGTCATCACCACCGATGATAACGATAGCATTGATATCCAACTGACGAATTACCTCAAGTCCCTTTTCAAACTGTTCTTCTTTCTCTAGCTTTGTACGACCAGAGCCAATCATATCAAAGCCACCTGTGTTACGATAAGCTTGCAAGAAGTCCTCAGTAATCTCAATATAGTTGTGATCAACCAGTCCACCAGGTCCCATCAAGAAACCATAAAGACGATTTTCTGGATTCAATTTCTTAACAGCATCGAAGAGACCGCTAATCACGTTGTGTCCGCCAGGAGCCTGACCACCTGAGAGAATCACACCAATGTTTACTTTAACATTAGCATCTTCTTCTCCTTGAACAAACTCTATCAAAGGCATTCCGTAAGTGTTAGGGAAAAGCTGCTTGATTTCTTCTTGGTTATCTACACTCTGTGTAGCTTCACCTTCTTTTACCTTTACAGCACCACGAAGTGCCTTAGGCAACTTTGGCTGATAAGAAGCTCTTTCTTTCTGTAATGAACTAATTTCCAT
>CAVHUZ010000111.1:0-6300 GCA_963639545.1 Bacteroidaceae bacterium | reverse complement strand
GATGTGTTCGTTATCATAACAAACAAGGTGAAGCATGCCACCGCTATTTCGTTAGCTGTATGAACATCGGTATGACGGCGCGTTTAATGGATTTGAGATGGAAAAGTAGAACCTTGTTTAACAATCGAAGCACCACTTTTTTCCTAGCTTTGTATCAATTGATCATGAAACGACGAGTGTATCCGATGCGTCTTTTTGTGAATGATGTGGAGATTCAGCAGAATGTCATGACCCTCTGCGTAGGTAATGCCTATGGATATGGTCAAACTCCAAATGCGCAACCTTATAATGGTTTGCTTGACATCAGTATTATCCACAATCCTCTGATGCCACAACTCCTAGAAGGATTATATATGTTTCTCAGAGGGCGACTGCTCAATCATAACAGTGTTAAAGCTATCCGAACGCGATCTTTACGCATTGATTCGTGTAGCAATGCCAAGATAAGCATAGATGGGCGTCTCATGCGCCATCGGCCAGCGGGTCCATTTAGAGTAGAGGTGCATAGAGAAATTATCAATTTTATCACACCTTTTGCTTGATCTGAATATCTAAGTATGCATTGAAAAAGGTTTTTGCATAGTTTATACATATAAATTTTACAATCGTGCAATGATTTGATATAAATCAAGGGAATAATGCTAAATTATTCCCTTTTTTCTTGTTATAGTAAAAAAATAAATGTAACTTTGAACTGCCAAATGACAATGCGTGAAAAGCAATATCTATTGACAACCTAACTAAAAGGCTTTAAAAGCTGACAATTAAAAACCTTAAGAATATGAGCTATTTAAGATTCGAAAAGGCCTTGATGACAAACTTGCAAGAAACCTTACCAAGAGAGTTGTTACGAACCAATCGATCGGGAGCATACTCTTGTTCAACGATTGTTGATTGTAACACCCGAAAGTATCATGGTTTGCTTGTAGTGCCTGTTCCTGAACTAGACGAAGAAAACCATGTCTTGCTTAGTTCGCTAGATCCTACCGTTATTCAGCATGGGGCTGAGTTTCATCTAGGTTTACACAAATATCAAGGCGATAACTTTAGTCCAAAAGGACACAAGTATATTCGCGAGTTTGACTGCGACAAAGTGCCTACTACACTTTATAGAGTAGGTGGCGTGATTCTAAAGAAAGAGGTAGTGTTCCAGCATTACGAAGATCGCATTCTGCTACGTTATACGCTTGTTGATGCTCATTCACAGACCACATTGCGTTTTCGTCCTTTCTTGGCTTTCAGAAGCGTGAGACAATTTACACATGAGAACGGCACGGCTAGTAGAGAGTATCATGAGGTGGACAATGGTATCAAAACTTGTATGTATGCCGGCTATCCTGACTTGTATATGCAGTTCTCTAAGAAGAATACGTTTGTATTCCAACCCGATTGGTATCGCGGAATAGAGTATACGAAGGAGCAAGAGCGTGGTTATGCATCAAATGAAGACTTGTATGTACCTGGTTATTTCGAGATGGACATTAAGAAAGGGGAGAGCATTGTGTTCTCTGCTTCCACCTCCGAGATTCAAACCAAACAGCTCAACAAATTATTTGAAGAGGAAGTTGATGCAAGAAGCCCGCGTGACAATTTCTTTCATTGCCTAGTCAATGCTGCTCACCAATTTCATAATCGCACCAAAGAAGACGAACGCTATATCTTAGCAGGATATCCATGGTTTAAGAGTCGTGCGCGCGATACGTTCATTTCGTTACCCGGTTTGACATTAAGCATTGGAGAACAAGATTACTTTGAACTTGTGATGCAAACAGCAGAGAAGGGATTGCGTGAGTTTATGGAAAACAAACCTCTTTCTGTAAAGATTTACGAGATAGAGAAACCTGATGTGATGTTATGGTGCATATGGGCGATACAGCAATATGCGCATAACGCAGGCAAACAACGTTGTGCTACGAATTATGGCAAACTGTTGAAGGATCTCGTAGAATTTTTGATGAATAATAAGCATCCTAAGGTTCGACTCGATAGCAATGGGCTGCTTTATGCTGATGGTAAAAATGAAGCTATTACTTGGATGAATTCTACAGCAAATGGGCGTCCAGTGGTTCCACGTTCAGGTTATATTGTGGAGTTCAATGCCTTGTGGTATAACGCATTACGGTTTGTTGCTTCAGTAGAACAAGAATTTGGAAATGCTGAGGATGCTGCCCGTTACGAGAAAGAGGCCTCTCTATGTAAAGTGGCTTTTGTGGATACTTTCTTGAACGAATATGGCTATCTATATGATTACGTAGATGGTAACATGATCGATTGGAGTGTTCGTCCTAACATGATATTTGCAGCTGCGTTTGATTATTCTCCCTTAGACCAAAACCAGAAAAAGGGTGTGGTGGATATCTGTACACGTGAGTTGCTTACACCGAAGGGCTTGCGTTCTTTGTCGCCAAAGAGTGGGGGATACAACCCAATGTATGTAGGACCACAAACGCAACGCGACTATGCTTATCATCAAGGTACAGCATGGCCTTGGTTGGCTGGTTTCTACTTTGAAGCTTGCTTGAAACTATACAAGCGTACACGTTTAAGTTTTGTGGCAAGACAGATGGTTGGTTATGAGGATGAGATGCAGCAACATTGTCTAGGAACAATGCCCGAACTCTTTGATGGTAATCCACCATTCCAAGGAAGGGGTGCTATCTCGTTCGCCATGAATGTGGGTGAGGTACTTCGCACACAAGAACTATTAGAGAAATATAAATATTAATAATTGGAGGATATCAATATGAAAGTTTTAATGTTTGGTTGGGAGTATCCTCCTCATGTATTCGGCGGACTCGCAACAGCCAATTTTGGAATATCAGAAGGACTACATGCACAAGGTGATGTGGACATAACATTGTGCTTGCCCCATCCCTTTGGTGATGAAGATCAGACCTATGCACGTATTGTTGGCATGGATTGTGTGCCTATTGTTTATCGTGATGTAGATTACGAATATCTTAAAGGTCGCCTAGGCAATCGTATGACGCCTGAATACTATTACAAGTTACGTGACCATTTATATGCTGATTTTGGATATATGAATGCTAATGACATCGGGGCGATGGAGTTTGCAGGTGGATATCCAAGTAATCTTCATGAAGAAATAAACAATTACTCAGTAATCGCTGGGGTAGTAGCACGTACTGAAGAATTTGATATTATCCATGCGCACGATTGGTTGACTTATCCTGCTGGTCTCCACGCTAAGCAAGTGAGTGGAAAACCTTTGTGTATCCATGTACATGCAACCGATTTTGACCGTAGCCGTGGAAAAGTGAACCCAACGGTTTACTCTATAGAAAAGGATGGTATGGATAATGCCGATTGTATCATGTGTGTGAGTGAATTGACTCGTCAGACAGTTATCAATCAGTATCATCAAGATCCACGTAAAGTGTTTACTGTGCATAATGCGGTATATCCATTGAAGCCAGAAGTAGCAGCTATTCCTAGACCTGACCATAAAGGAAAAGAAAAGGTGGTTACCTTCTTAGGTCGATTGACCATGCAGAAAGGACCTGAATATTTCGTAGAAGCCGCTAATATGGTGTTACATCGTACGCGTAATGTGCGTTTTTGTATGGCGGGATCTGGTGATATGATGGACCAGATGATTTATCTTGCGGCAGAACGTGATATTGCAGATCGATTCCATTTCCCTGGATTTATGCGTGGCAATCAAGTGTATGAATGCCTAAAGGATTCGGATGTTTATGTTATGCCTTCGGTTAGTGAGCCTTTCGGAATCTCTCCTCTAGAAGCTATGCAATGTGGAACACCTACCATTATCTCCAAACAGAGTGGATGTGCAGAGATATTACATAATTGCATTAAGGTAGATTATTGGGATATTCATGCATTAGCTGATGCTATCTATAGTATATGTCACAACGAAAGCCTCTTCGACTATCTGTCTACGGAAGGTAAACGTGAAGTAGACCAAATCACGTGGGAGAAGGTAGGAGCGTGGATCCGTAAACTATATCTTAGAACCTTGGGATGGGAATAACAACTTAAACAATAATCAATTCAAAGATACTATTATGAAAACAATTTGCCTATATTTCGAGATACATCAAATCATTCACCTAAAGAGATATCGTTTCTTCGACATTGGTGCTGATCATTATTACTATGATGACTATGAGAATGAACGTAGTATTTCTGATATCGCAGAACGTAGTTATATGCCTGCGCTTAATACCTTACTAGATATGATAAAGGAGAATGGTCAATACTTTAAAGTGGCATTCTCATTGTCGGGTGTAGGTATAGAGCAATTAGAGCTCCACGCTCCACAAGTGCTTGACAAACTGCAAGAACTTAATAAAACAGGTTGTGTGGAATTTTTGGCTGAACCTTATTCGCATGGTTTGTCTTCATTAGTTAATGAAGATAGTTTCAGGTCAGAAGTTAAGCGCCAGGTGGCAAAGATTAAGGAATATTTCGGTCAAGAACCTAAAGTTCTTCGCAACTCTTCGCTTATCTATAGTGATGATATTGGTGGCGTGGTTGCTGATATGGGCTTCAAAGGAATGTTGACCGAAGGTGCAAAACATGTGCTGGGCTGGAAAAGCCCGCACTATGTCTATCATTGCGCCGTCAATCCTCAACTGAAATTATTGCTTCGTGATGTCAACTTAAGTGATGATATCTCGTTACGTTTCAATAATTCAGATTGGGAAGGTTATCCATTGTTCGCTGATCACTATTGCAACGATATTGCGTCCTTGCCTGACGAAGAACAGTTTGTTGGTATATACATGAACCTTTCTGCGTTAGGTATTGCGCAACCTCTTTCGAGTGGAGTTCTCGACTTTATGAAAGCAATACCTGCGTGTGCTAAACAGCGTGGTATCACTTTCTCAACTCCAACAGAGGTTTGCCTAAAGATGAAGAGCGTCAGTCAGCTAGATGTTCCAGATACTTTGAGTTGGATGGACGAAGAGCGTGATGTGAGCACATGGCTTGGAAACCCAATGCAACGAGAGGCATTTAACAAGCTATATAGTGTCGCTGATCGTGTTCGTATTGCTAATGATCCACGTATTAATGCTGACTGGGACTATCTACAAGCATCAAATAACTTTAGAATGATGTCTACCAAGCCTCAGCATGTGGGTATTGATCGCGGTATATATAGTAGTGCTTTCGATGCGTTCTCTAATTATATGAATATTCTTGGCGATTTCCTTAATCGTGTAGATAGCATGTATCCTGCAGATATTGATAACGATGAGCTTAATTCTCTTCTGACTACGATACGTAATCAGGGAGATGAAATAGAAGTTAAGGAAAAAGAATTGACTCGCTTACGTGCAAAAGTTGAAAAGCTTGAAGCTGCGGAAGAAGCTCTTCGTGAAAAACTTGATAAGGCACAGGCTAAAACTACAGCGCGTAAAACAACATCGCGTGCAAAGAAAACGACGAGCAAAACAGCTACAGTCAAAGAAACGCCTACAAAAAAATAAAAATGATAAGTTACCTTGGGTATGAGTAAATCCATTAGCGAATAGATTGCTAGGTAACTATCCCCCTTGAAAATCATACCTCTTTTGCCATTCAACATTTCCTTGTTGAATGGCATTTTGTTATTATATGAGTTTTAGGAAACGTTTGTTTTAAAGGAAATGCTTGTCAAATGCCAAACCTAAAAAAGAGAGGGTGGGGTAAAGGAATTACTTGTTAATCCATTGCTAGTTGATTAACAACACATAAAGAACAAGTCTAATAAAGATTGGTAAGACCAAATCATTTCTTCTTTTTAAACCAAGCCTTTTTCCCAGTCTTACCAAATTTTCGATAAAGTTTCCAACCTAACATTAGTCCATCGAAGACCCCAATGCTTGTGTTGAATAGATGAGTGTAACGGTCTATGCCTTTGCGATTGTTCTCTTTCTTGGTGATAATCCTGTTCCAAGAATCCTTTATCTCAAGTTCCTTCTTAAGTAATTCGGTCTGAAGCTGTGCTTTTCGTATCTGAATATCAGCTAAAGAGTCGTATTGATGCAATGTTTCGGTTTCTTTCATGTCCCAATGTGATTTGTATTTATTTACTAGAGGTAAATAACATTGTAAGGAATTTTACAAGAGGTTTCTCAATTAAGGTGTGGCGCAAGGCAACAAATGTAATTATTAATAGAATATAGAATACGCCCACAATAAGAAACGATAAAGGTAAACAATGCAATGTAGCATCTATTGCGTAAGTTGCGGCAAATGAAAAATAGATTGCTGCAACCAAAAGTAAAACCATTAGAACAATAAAGATAGCGATTGCGGTAATCAGTTTTACGC
>CAVHUZ010000110.1:0-6642 GCA_963639545.1 Bacteroidaceae bacterium | reverse complement strand
ACGCTATGCCTACGACCGCAACCGCGACAAGAACGGAAGCATTGTCGAGGTAGATAATGGCAGCCTGAACGACTGTAGCCAGGTGCACGTGATAGGTGCTGACGACAACTACCTTACCGATGCCAACAGCTATACCCTATGGATATATCAGGACATAGGCGAGACCTACGACTACAATACCACCAAGATTTGGGCAGCTTCGTTCAAAGGCAAGGAAAATATCCATGCGGTAAAATTCCAGGAGATCACCAAGTCGGCCAAACGCGCCAGCATGGACTTCAATATAGCCATAGGCGACTCAGCCTTTGCCAACTGTAAGAACTTGGCCCAGTTCAACGTGGCGCTCTACTCAGACGATGATGCTTACCACACTGAGTTTATCAAGCCCAGCCAGATGCCTATCGGCAAAGGCGTATTTGACGGATGCACGAATGTAAAGATCTTTGTGCCTAGCAGTCTTGTTAACGACTTCAAGAACGACACCACTTACGGCTGGAGCCAGTACAAAGACCTGATCTACGAGGGCGACTTCGGACATGGCGACTTTACCGAGCTAGGTGTGGTATATACCTACTACACATCAGAAGATGGCAAGACCCGCTACACCAGCGCCAACAACACACCTATGGAAGAACTGCTTGCTCCATGGGTAAGAAAGTACCGCAATTTCACGCCAGAAAAGGTACTGCAGTACAATCACGATAAAGTGAAGTATCTGTACGCTAGCGGTATCAACGAGAAAGACATTAACGACAAAGATGGAACGGTATGTATCTATAGCGATATAGCCGAGACGCTGCCTAACCGCTACAAGACGGTGGCACTCTCGGCAAGCGGCTTCCAGGGTCAGGCATGTATCAAGAAGATAACCTTCGAGGATATGCTGGCTAACAACTACAACACGGTGAACGACTTTACCTTTGTCATCCCTGATAGATGTTTCGCCGGTTGCTCTAACCTGAAGGAGTTGACTCTGTTCTACAACTGCACCGTAGGAACCAATCACTATGTGGCGTTTAAACCTTCGCAGATATTCATTGGCGAACACGTCTTCGACGGTGTGAGCGAAGATTTCCGCATACGCGTATTGCCGGAATACTACAAAGACTTTGTCCAAGATCCCAACTGGAGCCAATACAAAGACCTGATAGTGGCGTCAGACTATCTGCCTACTCAAGAAAAGGCACAGGAAATAGATGACGTAACCTACGATTATGCGTCAAAGGTGATGGATGGAATGACAGTCAACCAGATTGTATCGATGAAGAGTTCGTGGTGGAATGCTGTGATAATTGTTGCCGAGGTGATTGTTACAGCCATGACAGCCGGATCGGTATCTGCGCCGACCTTGTTTTCCAATGCAAGCTTCGATACAGGTTGGTATAATTTCTTAGGTCATTTTGTTACATCGACGTTGGGCGACGGCACGGGACTGTTTTTCAACTATGAGTTCACGAAATTGGGAGCGTACGTGGCTACAACTCTTGTCGCCCTCGATGCTGGATTGATAATTGGTACGAATGCAAATGCTTTGGGCAATATCGTCGGTACGCCCGTCAACTATATTGCCAACCGCACAAAGAAAGTTTATGAGCGCCCCGCTACTTGGACCATGAACGGCCAGTGGCTATCAACAGAGGATATCAAGAACGTGCCTCATATGTACGTATCAGATGTAAAGGATAAGGAAACGTTAACCATCTACAATGACATAGGCGAAAGCAACAGTGACTACCAGACCGTAGCCATAGCCCGCTCCGCTTTCCACAACAAGAAGAACCTCAAGACCCTGAAGTTCCAAGAGCGTAAGGGTACAGGTTCGCGCTCACTGGCTAATGGTATGATCCTGGCTCTGCCAGACTCTATGTTTGTAGGGTGCGACAACTTTGAACTGCTCGACTTGATCAACTACACAACGGGTGCGCATAGCGAGAACCACGCCTACAAGAGTCTTACCCCAGACAACTTCGTTCCGCTGGGTGATATCTTTGCTGGTATAGACACAACGAATGTGCATATCCGTGTAGGAAAAGATGTGCTTGACGACTTCTTGGAAGACCCCTATTGGTCAAGATACAAGAATATGTTCATTGCCGACGATGTGGCAATAGTGAATAAGCAGACCGAGTGGAGTTGTAAATACGCACTGGCATACGACAGGAATACGCTGCCGCTGCGCCACACCGTTTCGACCCATGATATAGACCACGTGATGATTTATGGTGCCGACGAGACTCTGTATACGCAGAACGAAGGTTTGGCGGCACTGATCAACGACTTCGGCGAATGGAACAATTATAAGTTGGACTATGTGATGAAGGGCGCATTCAAGGGTAATGAACACCTGAAGATACTGGATATCTGCGATACGCACACCAATATCGCTAAGGTATACACGGCCTTTGACGTGATCCTACAGGACTCAGCCTTCGCTCACTGTCCTAACTTTACCGACCTGAACCTCATCTATCAAGTAACCGTAGGTAGCAACCATACCGAGAGCATGAGCCCTAGCCAGTTCTTGCTGGGTAACGGTGTGTTTGATGATACGCCTAATCTGAAGATTAAGTTCTGCTTGGATCAAGAGGATGCATTCCTTGCTGACACCTCATGGGTGAAGTACAAGAGTAAGTTTGCTCCCTGCTTCTTCGAGCCGCTTGACGAGAAGGTGGGCAAACTGTTGCTGCACCCGTACCGCTTCTTGACCAAACTGAACGATGGTACCAACTTTGACCACGTAGATGCCACAAGGGCTAAGCCTGAAGAACTGAAGACGCTGTTCAAGGGAAGCGACATAGAGTCGTTTGACGAGTTCCGTGCCTTTGCAGCGTGCGGTCTGACGGAGATATATGATGACATGTTCTCGGGCTGTTCTAAGCTGCAGTCTATCATGTTGCCCGACAGTGTTACCTCTATCGGTAGCAACGCCTTCAAGGACTGTTCACTGCTCCGCACCCTTACCATCCCCGCTAAGGTGACATCACTCAAGGAGAACGCCTTTACGGGTAGCGGTATCCAATCATTCACCGTGAAGAGCTCGATACCTGCCGAGATAGATGCTGCCAAGGTCTTTGCTGGACTTACGGATACAACGTATGTTATCTATGTACCCGACAGCACTGTTCAGACCTACAAGACCAAGTGGTCTGCCGTGGCTGACCACATCAACGGTCTTGGTCAACGTCGCGGTCTGGTAGTAGTTAAGATGGACAAGGCAGGAACCTTGGCAGAGAAGCTGGGTCTTAATTACGTCTATACAGAAAACCTGTTGGCAGACAACCATCTGTATGGCAGCTATGCCCAATACGACTCGCTGCGCGTTATCGGTCCGATAGACGGCCGTGACGTAGGTGTAATCCGCTATCTAGGTGGTCGCGACGCAGAAACTTGTGAGACTACCGTTGGCCACCTGAAGTATTTGGATCTCTATGAGGCAGACCTCAAGGCAGAGGGCGGCTATACCTACAACCGCGAGTCATACGAAGACCAGTTCTGGATGGATCACCGCAACAACAAAATACAGGAAGACAATTCGGTAGACGAATTTATGTTCTTCGGTCTTGACAAGTTGGAAACACTTATCCTTCCGAAGTCGGCAACGATAATCAAGACGCACGCATTGCGTAACTGTACCAACTTGAAATATTTGGTTATTGGTGACAACATGAAGACGATAGAACGAGATGTTGCCGGCGAAACCAACAACAAGGTGGTAATGGTAATGCTGGGAGATAAGGCTCCAAGCGTAGATTACAGAGCGTTCTGCCTCAAGGAGGCTATCGATTTGGTGGGTCTGGATGATGTCTATACCAAGACCAATACAGATGAAACGAAGTTCAGTGCTATCATTGTTCCCCGCAAAGCGGTAAATGACTATGGTTTGGTATCAGGTCTTACAATTGCGAGTGACAGTTTGATCACCAACTTCGAGGATGATGCAGTGGTAGAACGTATGAAAGATGCCCACATCTTCTCTGTGATAGACTTGATAAATACCCGCAGTATCAAGGGAATGGTGAACAACGATAAGAGAATAGAAAAGTTCAATGAGCTATACTACTCGGCAGTAACCGAGCTTGGTGACAGCACGCTGAACGATATGCAAGAGCTGAGAGAGGTTACTCTTCCTGTAGGACTGACAAAGATCACCAAAATGGCCTTTGGAGAAAGCCCTTCGCTCAAGGATATCTATGCCTTCGGAATGTACATCCCCGAACTGGAGGAAGATGCGTTTGTGCGCTTACCTACCGACTTTGTGGTATGGGTTCCAGAGGGTACGGAAGATGCCTACCGTGCCGCATGGTCACAGTACAAGGACCACATCCAGGGCTACCGCTCGGCACGTGTCAACATACGCGAGATAACGCTGACCCAGCCCAACACGCTGGCCGACTCGCTGAAAGCGACGTTCACGATGAAAGACAGCAAGGTGGTGGCTGTAGGTGGCGACTTCTCCGGCATCAGCGGTCTGAAGATCAATGGTCCTATCGGTGGCAAGGATATCGCCCTGCTACGCTATCTAGGCGGACGTGAGCCCGACTGGAACGAGCATGTATATACCACTGCGCTCAAGTATCTGGATCTCTACGATGCAGAGCTTAAGGCAGACGACTACTATTACTTACTGCGTTGGAGCAACCGCAAGATAGAGAACGACAACGAAGTGCCTAAGGATATGTTCTGGGGTTGCGACAACATAGAGACCTTGATCTTGCCACGCACAGCCACCAAACTGAATTACGAGGCTTGTTACGACATGTACTCACTGAAGACGCTGGTAATAGGTGACAACACCACTTATATAGGTGACGATGCCCTAGGCGAGTGTCGCAAGCTGCAGCAGATAATCTTCCTCTGCTCAAGCATGCCTACATTCGACAGCGACGCCTTTACCGATAAGATAGGTAACGATGACCGCAAGGTGGGGAACATGTACGTGCGAAAGAATCTGGTTCAGGCATTCTCTAACGAACATGAGTGCAACAGCCACGCCAACAACATTAGCACCGGATTTGCTGACATCGAACAGTTCCGTGCATACGGTTGTAAGGGTATCGGCTCAGAGGACGACTTGTCTAGTGTGACCAAGCTCGACGGATGGTTTGACAACTTCCCAGGCATCACCAATCTTGATAATCTCAACAGAACCAAGATCACAAGCATAGGCAAGGATGTCGTAGGCAATCTTAAGAACCTGCAGCAGATAGCTCTCCCTTCTACCATCACCTCAATAGAGAAGGATGCTTTCAAGGAGAATACCGACCTGCACTGGGTAGACCTCTCTGACTGTGATTCGCTGAAGAGTGCTATAGAAACGCTCGGCATCGGCAAGGATGCACTGGTATATCAGCCAGAGTCGTTCGGTAGCAGCACTGCCACCAACGTGGTTTCAGGTAAGGCTGGTTCACTGCGCTGCGAGGACTTCTATCTTTCAGACCAGTTCGACTATGATGTACCTAAGGCATTTACCGCCGGTAAGGTAACCTTCGGCAGAGCGTTTACACCTTACACCTACAACTCTATCACGCTACCGTTTGACGTAGACCTCTCTAAGATGACCGATAGCTTCAAGGGTTACGCCCTAGACGTGACCGAGACCAAGAGCGGTGAGTTACACTTCAGTCCTACCATGGCGTTGAAGGCCAACACACCTTACGTAGTGCGTGCAAAGACCGATGTTATGGAGATAGAAGGCGATGTATCTATACCAGTAACTCCAGCTCGCCAGAACGTGGTTAATGCTACTGACTACACGCTCTTCGGCAATATTAAGGCGGTAAGCGAAGAGGATGCCACCAAAGACAAGATGATGGCTATAGATCTGGGCACACACCTATGGAACAAGGGTGCAATACAGCGCTATACTCCCTATGTCATGGCTACAACAACGAGTGCCTCTACCCAGAATGTGAAGAGTATATTCTCTGACTGCCAGTACTATTACTATATAGGCGAAGAGAAGTTTATGATCGACGGTGAGAACACCACGGAGGACCCGCTCTTCTGTGCTCAGTTTAACCCCACAGACGGGCTCGACTTTAAGAGCGAATGGGCTTTCACCGCCAAGGCTGCCACCTACACCCGTACGATGACCAACACCTGGGGCACGCTCTGCTTGCCATACGCCATCGATGCTAGCGTGGACAACGCCACCTGTTACTTCTACACCGTATCGGAGAACACGGGTGACAACCTCTCGCTGACGCGTCTGCGCGACGTGATCCCTGCCGGTACGCCTATCTTGGTGCAGCGCCGTAAGGCAGGCACGGATGTGGTGATCAGCGTGGAGAATCAGGATGTGGTGACCGAGCCACTAGAGGACGCTACGGGTCAGATGAGCGGTTCGTTCCAAGAGATGGAGATTACGGATGACAACGCTTACATCATCGCCAACGACCACTTCTGGAACGTAGGCTATCTGAAGAACAACCAAGGTGCCAAGACGGTTAAGATCAAGGGCTTCCGCACCTACGTCCTCTCGGGCGATGGTGAGAGCAAGCTCAATATCAGTGTGGACGATGACGCTACGGCGGTGGATCGTCTGAACAGCCTGACCGATAGCGCTGACACACGCTACTATGATGCGCAAGGTCGTCAGACGAATGGTTTGCAGCGAGGTCTGAACATCGTTCGCAATGGCAA
>CAVHUZ010000109.1:0-6671 GCA_963639545.1 Bacteroidaceae bacterium | reverse complement strand
AACTAATTTTCTTCTAACTAATCTTGTTTGACTGAAGATAAAACCTTCAAGTTATTAATATTTGATTTTTGTCAATGTAATCTCTTATGCTACATGAATGTCAATATAGTAACCAAAATGTTGCGACCAAACACAACATACATGATATTCATATATGTTTGTTGGTCGCATTCATTATATTATTTCATCTTCAATGTTCAGATAAATGTTCAACGTCAGAAGGATTTTAATATGCTGAAACTCCAGATGATGGACGTGTGTGACCTGCATTGAGCAGACCATCATAGTGACGCATCATCAAATAAGATTCAATCTGCTGAAGTGTATCAATAACAACACCAACAAGAATCAACAATGAAGTTCCACCAAAGAACTGACCGAACGAGTCTTGTACATGCAACAAACCAGCCAAAGCAGGCATGATAGCAATGAAAGCAATAAACAATGAACCTGGCAGTGTGATACGACTCATAACTGTGTCGATATAATCTGCTGTTTCTTTTCCTGGTTTTACACCAGGGATGAATCCATTGTTACGCTTCATATCCTCAGCCATCTGAGTTGGATTAAGAGTAATTGCTGTATAGAAATAAGTAAATGCAATAACCAAGATCACATATACTACATTATAAAGCAAGCTCTTATTATTTAGAAGCTGCTGTAAAACAGGACTTGTGTTATCAGTTGAATACTGAACAATTGCCAAAGGAATGAACATCAATGCTTGCGCAAAGATGATAGGCATTACATTGGCTGCAAACAATTTCAAGGGAATATACTGACGTGCGCCACCATATTGCTTGTTGCCTACAAGACGTTTTGCATATTGTACAGGAACTTTACGAGTACCTTGCACTAAGAGAATAGATGCACAAACAACTGCGTACAGAATGATAATCTCTACGATAAACATCACAAGACCACCACTGGTAATAGCTGTAAAACGGCTACCAACTTCCTGAATGAAAGCTTGTGGAAGACGTGCGATGATACCTAACATAATAATAAGAGAGATACCATTTCCAACGCCCTTATCGGTAATACGCTCACCAAGCCACAAAATAAACATGGATCCTGCAGCAAGGATAACGGTAGCTGGAATCATAAAGACTGTCCAACTGATGCCAGTTGCCAATGCGGCCGAAGCCTGCATCTTCAAATTGATAAGATATGAAGGTGCTTGCAATAACAAAATTGCGACAGTTAGAATACGGGTGTACCAATTAATCTTTTTCCGGCCACTCTCGCCCTCTCGCTGTAACTTTTGAAAATAAGGTACAGCGATTGCGAGGAGTTGCATTACGATAGAAGCTGAGATGTAAGGCATAATTCCCAAAGCGAAGATAGACGCATTGGAAAATGCACCACCTGAGAACATGTCCAAAAGCGACATAAGGCCGCCAGCTGTTTGCGACTGTAACTTACCGAGGGCATTAGGATCAATACCCGGCAAAACGATAAACGAACCAAAACGGTAAATAGCCGTAAACAGAAGGGTAATGAGGAGACGCTGACGCAAATCCTCTACCTTCCAACAGTTCTTGAGTGTCTCAATAAACTTCTTCATTAACTTAGATAATTGTTACGTTTCCACCAACTGCCTTGATTGCTTCTTCGGCAGATTTAGAGAAGGCATTAGCCTCTACATCCAACTTAGCTTTCAATTCGCCGTTGCCAAGAATCTTAACCAAAACCTTACCTGAAACCAAGCCAGCTTCATGCAATTCAAGAAGCCCGATCTTAGTCAAGTTCTTTGCTTCAGCAAGTGTCTGAAGAGAAGAGAGGTTAACAGCTACATATTCTTTGTGGTTGATATTCTTAAAACCAGCCTTTGGCACACGACGTTGCAATGGCATCTGACCACCTTCGAAACCGATCTTGCGCTTGTAGCCAGAACGAGCCTTAGCACCTTTGTGACCACGGGTAGAAGTTCCGCCTAAACCAGAACCTGGACCGCGACCAATGCGGCGACGAGAGTGAGTAGAGCCTGCAGCAGGTTTCAAATTATTTAATTTCATAATAACTTTTTCGTTTAAAAGATTAATTACTCAACTACTGATACCAAGTGGAACACTTTACGTATCATACCGCGGTTGCTAGGAGTATCCTCAACTTCAACAACCTGAGAAATCTTGTGTAGACCAAGAGCTAAAAGAGTGCTCTTCTGATCTTTAGGAGCATTGATGCGGCTCTTTACTTGTTTGACTTTTATTGTTGCCATAATTTAAGTCTCCTTAATTAACCGTTAAATACTTTGTCCATGCTGATACCACGCTCACCAGCTACTGTATATGCATCACGCATCTGAGAAAGTGCAGAGATTGTAGCCTTTACAAGGTTGTGAGGGTTAGAAGAACCCTTTGACTTTGCAATGACATCTGTTACGCCTACGCTCTCAAGAACGGCACGCATAGCACCACCGGCCTTAAGACCTGTACCGGCAGCAGCAGGCTTAATCAATACCTGAGCACCACCGAAGCGAGTCTCTACCTCATGAGGAACAGTTCCTTTGAGAACAGGCACCTTAACAAGGTTCTTCTTGGCAGCATCAGTACCCTTTTGGATAGCTGCTGTAACCTCGCCAGCCTTACCAAGGCCCCAACCGATAACGCCTTTACCATCACCTACAACAACGATGGCAGCGAAGGTGAAAGTACGACCACCCTTTGTAACCTTAGTTACACGGTTGATTGCAACCAGGCGATCCTTCAATTCTACATCACTATTTACTCTTACTTTATTCATTGCCATAATTGTTTAGAAATTAAGTCCACCTTCACGAGCTGCATCAGCAAGTGCTTGAACACGTCCATGATAAAGATAACCATTACGGTCAAATACAACCTTTTCAACATTGGCAGCCTTAGCCTTCTCTGCAAGCTGAGCACCAACCTTCTGTGCTTGCTCAGTCTTATTCATTTTCTCTAGACCTAGAGATGAAGCTGAAACAATTGTTGCACCAGTAACATCGTTGATGACTTGAGCATAAATCTGCTTGTTGCTACGGAAAACTGACAAGCGAGGACGTTCTGCTGTACCATTCACACTCTTACGAATGCGGAATTTTATTTTTTGTCTTCTTTGTTCTTTCTTTGTAGTCATAATTGTAGAAAATTATTAAAGTTACTTAGCTGCAGCTGTCTTACCAGACTTTCTGCGAATAACCTCTCCCTTGAACAGGATACCCTTACCTTTATAAGGTTCAGGCATACGGAAAGAACGGATTTTAGCACAGATTAAACCGAGAAGCTGCTTGTCGCAAGATTCGATGGTGAGAATTGGATTCTGGTTACGTTCACTCTTTGTTTCAACCTTAACCTCAGCGGGAAGTTCCAAGAAGATAGGGTGAGTATAACCCAAAGAGAATTCAATCAAGTTACCTTTGTTGCTTACACGATAACCAACACCTACGAGTTCCATGGTCTTAGAATAGCCTTTACTTACACCTTCAACCATATTGTTGACCAATGCGCGATAAAGACCATGATAAGCATGTTTCTGCTTTTCACTTACAGGACTGTTCTCATCAACAGAGAAAACCACTTCTTTCTCATCAATAGAAACCTTGATAGAAGGATCAACCTTTTGAGAGAGCTCACCTTTAGGACCTTTAACTGTAACAACACTATCCTTTAGAGTTACTGTAACTCCTGCAGGAATACTAATTGGCAATTTTCCTATTCTTGACATAATTAAATCCTCCAATTAATAAACATAGCAAAGAACTTCACCACCAATCTTTTCAGCGGCAGCCTCTTTGTTTGTCATTACACCTTTAGACGTAGAAAGGATTGCGATTCCAAGTCCGTTAATTACTCTCGGCATGTCTTTGTAGCCAGTATACTGACGAAGACCAGGTGTAGAAACGCGCTTTAATTTTTTGATTGCGTTTTCCTTTGTTACAGGGTCGTACTTCAAAGCGACCTTAATTGTACCCTGAGGACCATCTTCTACGAATTTGTAATTCAGAATGTAGCCCTTTTCGAAAAGGATCTTAGTGATCTCTTTCTTCAAGTTTGACGCAGGAACAGAAACTACACGGTGATGAGCCATGATTGCGTTTCTGAGTCTTGTCAGAAAATCTGCTATTGGATCTGTCATAAAATATAAATGTTTAATTAATCGGGACTTCCCCGACAATATTAAAAAAAATCTTGTTGTATACAACAGAGGGCATCATGAAATGTCCTCTGTTGTAATTAAGAGATTTACCAGCTTGCCTTTTTAACACCTGGAATTAAACCCTGTGAAGCCATCTCACGGAATTGAATACGAGACAAACCGAATTGACGCATATAACCCTTTGGACGACCTGTGATCTTACAACGATTGTGAAGACGGATAGGATTTGCATTCTTAGGAATAGCCTGCAATTTACGTGAAGCCTCATAAGCTTCAGCAGGATCATTTGAGGTAGCGATAATCTTCTTCAAAGCTGCGCGTTTCTCTGCGTAACGAGCTACGAGCTTAGCACGCTTTACCTCGCGAGCTTTCATTGACTCTTTTGCCATATCTCATTAATCGTTTTTAGCGTTCTTAAATGGAAGACCGAAAGCCTTAAGGAGAGCAAAACCTTCTTCGTCTGTCTTAGCAGAGGTTACGAAGGTAATATTCAAACCTTGGATACGATCTACTTGATCAATATTGATTTCAGGGAAGATAATCTGCTCTGAGATACCGAGAGTATAATTACCACGACCATCAAGCTTTGACTGAATACCCTTGAAGTCACGGATACGTGGCAAAGAGACACGAACGAGTTTCTCTAGGAACTCGTACATACGCTCACGACGCAATGTAACCATTACACCGATAGGCATCTTCTTACGAAGCTTGAAGTTAGCGATATCTTTCTTAGAGAAGGTAGCAACCGCCTTTTGACCAGTAACTGCAGTAATCTCATTGATAGCTACATCGATAATCTTCTTATCTTGTGTAGCATCGCCAAGACCTTGGTTAATTACGATCTTCTTCAAGACAGGAATCTGCATTGCTGAAGAATAGTTGAATTGCTTTTGCAAAGCAGGAGCAATTACTTCCTTATATTGTTTCTTTAACTGTGCTGTATCCATTACTTGATTTCCTCCCCTGACTTTTTAGCGATTCGCTTTACGGTTTTGCCTTCACGCTCGATCTTTACGCGAGTAGCCTTACCCGACTTAGGATCGATCAGACTGACATTTGAAATATGAATAGGAGCCTCCTGCTTTACAATACCACCTTGTGGATTTTGAGCAGATGGCTTTGTGCTTTTAGAAACGACATGCACACCCTCAACGAGCACGCGTTCTTTGTCTGTCAAGACTTTAAGAACCTTTCCTGTCTTTCCTTTATCGGCACCAGCTAAAACGACAACTTGATCGTCTTTCTTAATATGGAATTTTGCCATTTCTTCTAAATTTTAATATTAAAGAACCTCTGGTGCTAATGAAACCACTTTCATATTTACAGCACGAAGTTCACGAGCAACCGGACCAAAGATACGACTTCCGCGAAGTTCACCTGCGTTATTCAACAATACACAAGCATTGTCGTCAAAACGGATGTATGAACCGTCAGCACGGCGTATTTCTTTCTTCGTGCGTACAATTAAAGCTTTTGAAACAGCACCCTTCTTCAATTCACTCGAGGGGATGACGTTCTGCACTGCAACTACGATAACGTCACCTACACTCGCATAACGACGACCTGTACCACCAAGTACACGAATGCACTTTGCAACACGTGCGCCGCTGTTGTCACATACTGTAAGTTTAGATTCTGTTTGTATCATAATTACTTAGCTTTTTCTACGATTTGAACTAATCTCCATCTCTTGGTCTTTGACAAAGGACGGGTTTCCATGATAAGAACGGTATCACCGATCTGAGCTTCATTGTTCTCGTCATGAGCATGGTACTTCTTCGTGTGCTGCACGAATTTACCATAAATAGGGTGTTTCTCTTTGAACTTTGCTGCAATAACAATGGTTTTATCCATTTTGTTGCTGATAACGACACCCTGTCTTACTTTTCTTAAATTTCTTGTTTCCATCTGGACCACTGTTATTTATTAAGTTCTCTCTGACGAAGTTCTGTCTTCATACGCGCGATGTCACGACGAGCAGCCTTAATCTGAGATGGATTCTCTAATGGAGTAATCTTATGGTTCAGCTTAGTCTGCGACAATGCAGCCTCTGCGTTCTCCAACTTCTCGCGCAATTCGTTATCTGCGAGTGCTCTTACTTCTTTAATCTTCATCTTCTTAAGCGTTTTTATCGAAATCGTGTCTTACAACAAACTTAGTCTTAACTGGTAGTTTTTGAGCTGCAAGGCGGAGAGCCTCTTTTGCAATGTCAAAACTTACGCCTTCTACTTCAAAGAGAATACGACCTGGAGTTACAGGTGCTACCCATCCTGCGACATCACCTTTACCTTTACCCATACGCACATCAGCAGGCTTACGAGTGATAGGTTTATCCGGGAAGATACGGATCCAAACCTGACCTTGACGATTCATGTAACGGTTCACTGCTACACGAGCTGCCTCAATCTGGCGACTGTCAAGCCATTTAGCTTCGAGGGTCTTGATACCGAAAGAGCCAAACGCGAGCTGCGTTCCTCTGTGGGCATTACCCTTATTGCCACGACCATCTTGAGGTCTTCTATATTTTACTCTTTTTGGCTGTAACA
>CAVHUZ010000108.1:0-6675 GCA_963639545.1 Bacteroidaceae bacterium | reverse complement strand
GTCTCGCTGGTGAGCTGATGGCAGAAGATCTCGTTGCGGCAGCTATCGTCGTCCATCGGTATAGCATCGGTGTACACGGTCTTCCCATCGTATGTGGTGAGCGTATAGTGGCGCACGCTGTCTAGCACGGGGCGGAAGGCGCCGGTGAGCCATCCTTCCTTGCCGGCAAAGTGAGCGGCGAGCTCGGCATTGCTATTCACCTTTCCATAGGAATCATAGGGGAACTGTGAGCAGAGGTAGCGGTAGTTGGATCCGCTTGGTATGGCCCCTTCATAGGTAGGCAGGAGTCCAGCACCTAACCCCAGCCCGTCATAACTGAAGTGGGCATAGCAATCTTCTAGCGATAGAGAGGAATTGATCTGGTTGCTACCCATCAGTCCGTAGTAGTAATGTCCTTGGCTGCTGATATTAGTAGCATTGGCCAAGGTGCCGCGGAAGTAGCAGTTCTTGACGCTGACCTTGTTACCCGCTGCCTCGTAGATTAGTCCGGCAAGGTAGGTGGTGGTATTGGTGCTATCGGCTAGGGTGATGTCGCCTCCGACATAGCAGTTGAGGATAGACGCATCGGCCGAGCAGCCAGCCTTGTAGACGAATGGGGCGCACTGGGCATTGCCACCTGTAAACTTCATGTTCACCAATCCAAGATTCTTCACCGTTCCGGAGAGATTGCCTATCAGGGCGTGTCCGTTGATGGTCAGACCGGAGATGACGTGCCCGTTGCCATCGAGTGTTCCGGTGAATGGACGAGACTCGTCGCCCATCTGCTCAAGTGGCTCACTAGCGGACATATCGATGTCTCGGTTGAGGATGTAGTAGCCATCGGTGGAAGTGCTACTCTTGATGATGCTTTGCAGCATGCGCAGATCGGCTTCGGAGCTGATCACATATTGGCCTTGCTCGTTCTTATACATACTGGTTGGTATGCCGCCGCATGCTATTGGGAAAGGCACGGAGTAGGTCTTGCCATTTTCGGTGATATTGTATAATCCCCAAACGTTTTCGCCCGCTTCCTCGTTGAGCTTTTTCACGAGAGCCGTGTTGTTGTTCAGCGAGTCAATGGTCAGGCAGGTCGTATCCGTTACGTATGTGTCACTGTCCGTGAGGTTTATCGGCTTGGCTTCTTGCCATACGATGAGGTTCCGACCATTATCCGTGCTATCGGTATGGTTCAGTCCGGGTCTGATGGTTGTGGGTTGTGTCTCATCGTGGTCTGCGGGCAATATGTAGTGTCCGTAGTTGGCACAGTCTACGTAGTTGTCTTCTGTATCGTATTTGTCTTCTTCGGCATTCAGTCCGATGCATGGCTTCTTTATCTTAGTAGAATTCAGGGTTATGTTTCCAAGGTTGACTGACCTGGTTAATGATTCTATTAAATAAGAAAAGTTGCTGACATAGAAAGCTGAAGACGTTTCTCTATCATCAGTATCAACAGTGATGTTGGCTCTGTTCACACATTCGGTGATATAGATTTTATCGGTCGAAGGGGTTTTTCCTCCAACGAATCCTCCTACGCTTGAAATAGAAGTGTTCAGTAGCGTAACGTTTATTTCGCCTATGGTTTGGCAGCGTGTCAGTCGTAGAATAGGAAAGTTGACCCATGTGTTTCTTAAGTCGCCGACTAATCCGCCAACGTACACTTGATTTTCGTCACTATTACTGTTATAGATATTTCCGCTAAAGGAGCAATCGTTGAGCGTTACTTCGTTATAGGCTACTCCTATTATCCCCCCGTGCTGCGACGTTGCGTTAACTGACTTAACGATTTGCGTGTAGCAATTCTCTACGCTTACATTAGAGATTGTCGAACTGGTGCAGTTTCCAACCAGTGCGCCTAATTGGACGATATTATCTGTAGGTTCTGCATAGAGATAAGCGTTCTTGATGTTGAGGTTCTTGATGGTGGCGTATTCCATGGAGCCGAACAGTCCGAGGAATCGACGACTGCCTTTTTCCTCTAAGTATAGTCCGTAGATGGTGTGGCCACCGCCATCGAAGATACCTTGGAAATCGTCGTCCCAGATGGTACCGTATTCGCCGATGGGTGTCCAGCTCTTCAGTTCACCATTGGCGGTGATGTTGCCATTGGCATCGACGGTGAAGTCGTTGAGGTAGATGTCGCGGGTCATCTTGAAGTATTTGCCATTCACATCGTCATTGTTGTCGTTGACGAGGTAAGCGAGGTTGGCCAGATCCTGTGCGCACTGGATGAGGTAGGGCGACGAGGCTGTGCCGCTACCGGCAAAGCTTTCTCGCCCAGGATTGGAACTGGGATAGCTCCACTGTTCGCCCTTGTCGTAGGTGTAGGCTACGCTGGGCAGTGTCCCAAGGAAGATGAGGGACAGTGCCAATAGTAAATATGTCTGCAGTCGTTTCATAATCAATATAATATATGTAAAGTAAAGATAATGCAAATGTACAACAATTATCTTATTGTTTATCATCTCCCCCCCAAAAAAAAACGCTTGGTGCAACTTATTCTGTCATAATTGCTTACCTTTGCAATCTCTTTACATAAGATATAGCAAGTAATTTATAGGTAAATAATACATAACAAGATGAAACATCTCATTACCACTTACACGCAAGCCATCCTCTTGATGGCCCTCATGCTCCTTGTGCCCTCTGCGATGTGGGCAGAAAAGCAGGCGTATGCCCAATACGCTGATGGCACGCTGACGTTCCGCTATGACGAGAACCGGCAAAGCTTTAAGGTCACCTATGCTCTGCCCACATCGGGCAACGACCCAGGATGGTGGCCATATTATAAAGAAATAACGAAGGTAGTATTCGACGAGAGCTTCAAGGATGCACGCCCCGTGAACCTAGGCAAATGGTTCCTAAGAGAGTGTAACCTAACCGAGATTACCAATATAGAATATCTCAACACCTCAGAAGCGACTGATATGAGTAGTATGTTCAGCGGATGTACCTCACTGACCTCGCTTGATCTGCGTACCTTCAATACCGAGAACGTCACCAAGATGGCCAGTATGTTCTTTGATTGTAGTGCGCTGACCTCGCTTGACGTCACCTCGTTCAATACCCAGAAGGTGGAAGACATGACCTCAATGTTCTCTAATTGCTTGGCGCTTTCCGAGCTGAACCTTCCCTCTTTTAATACACCGAATGTGACCAATATGACAGGTATGTTTGCTCATGATGTAAGTCTTAGCTCGATTAAGGTGACCAGTCGCTTTGCAATGGATCAGGTGACAAGCTCTGATAACATGTTTTTCGATTGTAGCAAGCTGCCTGGCTTTAATTCCAACTATACCGACAAGACCAAGGCCTCTAGCTATCTGACCTTTCTTGCGCTGCAGCCTTGGGCCGAATACCAAAAGGATACGCGGACGCTGACCTTCCGCTATGATGCGATGAAAGACTATGTGACAGCTACCGCCAAGTATGATCTGCCCGCATCGGGTTCAGCCCCTGACTGGCTGGCACATCAAAACGATATCACGACGGTGGTCTTTGATGAGTACTTTAAGGAGGTGCGTCCCGTGCGCTGTCACAAGTGGTTCTATAAGATGTTAAGCCTAACCGATATCATAGGCCTGGAATATCTCAACACCTCAGAAGTGAATGACATGAGCTATATGTTCAGCGAGTGTCGTTCGTTGACCCCGCAAGACTTGAGCCATTTCTGCACAGATAACGTCACCACGATGACCTATATGTTTTATGGTTGTACCTCGTGGACCGCATTCGACCTCTCCTCGTTCAATACGCAGAAGGTAGACGACATGTCCTATATGTTCTATGATTGTGGTTTTGTGACCGAGCTGGACCTTTCCTCCTTTGATACGCCGAAGGTGACCGACATGTCCTACATGTTCTATAATTGTAAGAATCTGACCACACTCGATATCTCCTCCTTTGATACGCAGAAGGTCACCGATATGTCCTACATGTTCTGTAAATGTAAAAAGCTGACCGCACTCGATGTCACTTCGTTCAAAACACCCAATGTGACCAACATAGCCTATATGTTCTATGATTGCGGTTGTGTGACCGAGCTGGACCTTTCCTCCTTTGATACGCAGAAGGTGACCAACATGGAAGATATGTTTGCTTTTGATGAAGCACTCACTCATATCTATGCGTCCGACCTCTTCGTGACCGACCAGGTGACTAGATCTAATGATATGTTCCGCCAATGTACGCATCTGCCTGGTTATAAAGCAAGTGAAGCCAACGACCAGACCATGGCACCTGTCTATCTGACCTACATCCCCGTCAAGCCCTGGGTGGAATACCAAGAGGCAACGCAGACGCTGACATTCCACTATGACAATATCATAAACACGGTCGCAGCCACAGCCAAGTATGAGTTGCCCACAGTAGGCAACAGCCCTAAATGGCTAGACCACCAAGAAGATATCAAGACGGTGGTGTTCGAGAACCACTTCAAGGATGTGCACCCCAAGAGCCTAGAGAAGTGGTTCTATAGCATGGTGAATCTTACCGATATACAAGGAATGGAATATCTCAGCACCGACTCGGTCACTGATATGAGCTGGATGTTCTATGACTGCAGGAAGCTTTCCACGATAGATCTGAGCCACTTCAACACGGCCAACGTCACCACGCTGGATATAATGTTCAGTGGTTGCGAATCGTTGACCCAGCTGGATCTCTCCTCGTTTGACACCGAGCAGGTGACCGACATGGGCTATATGTTCTCTAATTGCCCTAAGCTCACCACGCTGGATCTCTCTTCCTTTGATACCCAGAAGGTGACCTTTATGTCTTTCATGTTCAAGAATGACGCAGCTCTCACCCATATATATGTGTCCAAAAGCTTTATATTGGATCAGGTAGACGTTGATGCCTATATGTTCGAAGGATGTGTGAAGTTGCCCAACTTTGATGCCAACTACACCGGCAAGACCAAAGCGCATCTCTATCTGACCTATATCCAGCCCTGGGCCGACTACCAAGCCGACACCAAGACGCTGACCTTCCACAATGACCGAAAGCAAGCCGCTGTCAAGGCTACCGCTCAGTATGAGCTTCCCGCAGCCGGCGTAGATCCAGGATGGCTAGCATACAAGGATGATATCACGACGGTGGTCTTTGCAGAGAGCTTCAAGAATGCACGCCCCGTACGCTGCGCTAAGTGGTTCTACGATATGATAAGCCTTACCGATATCCAGGGAATGGAATATCTCTGCACCGATTCGGTCAACGATATGAGCAATATGTTCTATAACTGTGTCTCGCTGACATCATTAGATCTGAGCCACTTCAATACCTCTGAGGTCACCACGATGACCTATATGTTTTATACCTGTGCTGCGCTGACCGAGCTAGATGTCACCTCGTTCAATACCCAGAAGGTGGACGATATGTCCGAAATGTTCTATCGTTGCGGAAAGCTCACCTCCCTAGATCTCTCCTCCTTCGATACGCGCAAAGTGACCAACATGGAATATATGTTCTTTTCCGATGCCTTACTCGCACATATCTATGTGTCCGACCTCTTTGCAACCGACCTGGTGACACAATCAAATCAGATGTTCTACCTTTGTCGGAAGTTGCCCCACTTCGGTAGCAGCGTAGGTAAGGAGAAAGCCCATTATGACGAAGCTGAAGGTGGCTATCTCACCCTTCGTCGCAAAATCTCTGTGGGCGAGACCCGATACAACGTGGATGGCTATGTGAGCCCGATGTGCTACGACGACGTCACCTTCACCGATGGCGCTGCCTATACCTCTCCGTGCAACTTCACCTTCGCTGACGACAAGAAAGCCTCTTACACTCGCGCGGTCAGCAACCACTGGGCTACGCTCTGCCTACCCTTCGCATATAGCGCAGAGAATAGCACGGCTAAGTTCTACGGTGTAGAAAGCTATACCGATGGCAACATCGCCGTCACTGCTCTCACTGGACCTATCGCAGCTGGCACTCCCATCTTGGCTTATGTCACCGATGGTGAGTTATCTGTCACCGCCACAGGTGCAGCAGCCGTAGCCGAGGCTAAGCAGCTCAGCGAGCTCAAGGGCGCCTTCCAGCAGACCGAAGTGGCAGATGAGGATTACATCATCGCCAACGACCACTTCTGGAACGCCGGCTGGCTCAAGACCAATAACGACGCTGCACAGCACGTCTACGTCGCACCTTACCGCGCATCCCTTACGCTATCATCCACCGAGGCTAAGCCCAATAGCATCAGCATCTCCGAGAACGAGACTGATGGTATCGATGGCGCAGCAAGCATAGAAAATCTCCTCGATGGCGCTGAGCTCTATGACCTCCAAGGTCGCCGCCTCTCGGCTCCTCAGCACGGAGTGATAATCATCCGTAAGGATGGCGTGAGCCGCAAGGTAGTGGTGAAATAACCCCCACAGGGGGATTAGTCTCGGGGTCACAGGCCCCACAGGGGCTTTAGTCTTTGCTGCGCGGCCATAAGCCGCTGTGACCCTAACAAAGAGAAACCGCAGATACAACCTCACCCAGCGTGGTGGGAATGTATCTGCGGTTTCTCTTTATCGATAATTGGCCTAGGACCTAATAGGCATAATATGCATAATAGGCCTATTATGCCTAATAGGTGGGCGCAGCGAGACTAATGGGTCTGTGACCCCTGTGAGGCCTAACGCCCTAGTGTGGGCTGACCATCCTTAATATATATATGGTGTGGCTGGGGGTGCGTGACCTCTATGCCTTGTA
>CAVHUZ010000107.1:4249-6793 GCA_963639545.1 Bacteroidaceae bacterium | reverse complement strand
AGACATGGAGCAAACGATGCTTCATGAGGCGGTGGCACATAAGGGTCTCAGAGCTCAATGCGCACATCGTTTATCAAAATAGAAATTCTGTCATTTATTTGTCCTATCTCTTTCTTATTTGTAACTTTGCACAGCTAACGTACAAGATTAGGTTTGTTAATCTTCCTCACATTAGCTACAAAAATAGAACATTAGTAAATGATAGATACATCCGCATTCCAAGACAAACGTGCTAAATATTACACTTTAGGCTGCAAACTCAATTTTGCAGAAACTGCTACATTTGCACAAGACCTATATAATAAAGGTGTGACTGAAGCTGCAGACAATGAAGTCGCCGACATTTGCCTGATCAACACTTGCTCTGTGACAGAGATGGCTGATCATAAATGTAGACAACAAATACACAAAATGGTCAGAGAAAATCCTGGAGCCTTGGTCGTGATTACTGGGTGTTACGCGCAACTACAAGCTGAAAAGATTGCAAGCATTCCTGGGGTAAGCATGGTATTGGGTAGCGATGAAAAAGCGCAGCTCGTAGACTATCTTGGCCAAATGCTTACAGAACGGAATCAGCATTCAGACGATAACACGGGCACGCAAGGTACAGAAAAAGGATGGTATCATAAACTTAAGACAAAAGATATCAAGAGTTTCCAGCCTTCATGTGCCAAAGGGAATCGCACACGATACTTCCTAAAAGTACAAGATGGATGCAATTACTTCTGCACATATTGTACTATCCCATATGCACGTGGCTTGTCAAGAAACGCTTCTATCAAAGAACTCATTAAGCAAGCCGAACAAGTGGCACAAGAAGGAGGCAAAGAGATTGTTATTACTGGTGTTAACATAGGTGATTATGGTCGCTCTACAAATGAGAGGTTCGTTGACTTAGTTAAGGCCCTTGACCAAGTAGAAGGAATACAGCGTTATCGTATATCCTCTTTAGAACCAGACTTGATAAGTGACGAACTCATTGAGTATTGTGCTCAGAGTAGAGCTTTCATGCCTCATTTTCATATTCCATTGCAAAGCGGATCAGACGAAGTGTTAAAACTTATGCATCGTCGTTATGACGTTCAATTGTTTGCAGACAAGATTCATCTGATTAAGAGTTTAATGCCTTCTGCATTTATAGGCGTAGATGTTATGGTGGGATGTCGAGGCGAAAAACCAGAATACTTCAATGACTGCTATAACTTTCTTTCTGCATTGGATGTAACGCAGCTCCATGTATTTCCATACTCAGAACGCCCTGGTACTGCCGCACTGAAGATTCCATACATTGTAAGTGACGCAGACCGCAAAGAACGCGTTCATAAGCTCTTAGCGCTTTCACAACAGAAGACAGAAGCGTTCTATTCACAACACATTGGTAAAGAAGCTGAAGTATTATTCGAGAAAGCGCCTCTTGGGAAAACGATGAATGGTTTTACTGATAATTACATTCGTGTAGAGTTACCACCTACTGTAGCCAAAACAGAATATGACAACCAGATTATAAAGGTGAGACTAGGAAAGATGAATTCTAAGCACACGGCATTGTGCGTAGACGAACTATTTCTATAACTCATAAAGCAAAGAACATGCGCACAGCTATCGTAATACTCAATTGGAATGGGCAACACATGCTAGAAGCCTATCTCCCTTCGGTTATAAAGTTTTCAAAAAATGAAGCAGATATCATAGTGGCAGACAATGCCTCAACAGACGATTCGATAAGCTGGCTTAACAAGCATTTTCCGACGATACGAACCATTGTCCTTGACAAGAATTATGGCTTTGCAGAAGGATATAACAAAGCTTTAAAACAGGTAAATGGTTACGAATATTATGTATTGCTCAATTCGGATGTTGAGGTAACACACCATTGGCTCACATCATTAATTGAATCAATGGATGCGCATAAGGATATAGCCGCTTGTCAACCAAAGATTCTTTCACTACGCCATAAAGAGTCGTTTGAATATGCTGGTGCTTCTGGCGGATATATTGACAAATTGGGTTATCCTTTTTGTAGAGGTAGAATCTTCAGCACAGTAGAAGATGATAATGGACAATATGACAATCCACAAGAAATATTATGGGCTACTGGCGCATGCCTGATGATTAGAACGGAGGCTTATTGGCAAGCTAGAGGTTTAGATGGTCGTTTCTTTGCGCATAATGAAGAGATAGATTTATGTTGGCGTCTACACTTGATGGGGCGAAAGATTTTTTGTTTTCCAGAAAGCCAAGTCTTTCATTTAGGAGGAGGGACATTGCCACAAGGCAACCCTCGGAAAACCTACCTCAACTTTAGAAACAACCTTACAATGCTTTGGAAAAACTTGCCAGATAAAGAATTCAAAAGCGTAATGCGCAAAAGATGGTTTCTAGACTACCTAGCAGCTCTACAAAGTGTCATAGCTCATAGAAACTTTAAAGATCTCATAGCTATCTACAAAGCACGCAGAGACTTTTACGCTTGGAAGAATCGGTTCAACAAGGACCGAGAGACTATTAAATATCAGCGGCAAAGACTAAAGATATGCTCTAATA
>CAVHUZ010000107.1:879-4239 GCA_963639545.1 Bacteroidaceae bacterium | reverse complement strand
CATTAAAGGTCACAAGAGATTCAGCGACCTCCAAATGTAATATCGTCAAGTAAAAAAGGTTATTGCTTTCCATTCAACACTGTAAGTTTGGCAAATTTAAGCAATAGTTGCTTAGTGCCCACATGTCGAAAAGCAACAGTGGCTTTAGCTTGCTCTCCTTGTCCTTCTACCCTCATCACAGTGCCAACACCAAAACGGGAGTGTTCCACTATAACTCCTTCACTTATACCTAAAGCACGACCACCACTAGTTTGCGCTTTTTGAAGTTTTTGTACATTTCCTCCTTCACGTATCAGTTCCTGTTTAAACGAGTCAGATAAAGCTTCGACTGCACGTTCAGGTGCTTTCATTCTTGTGATTTTCGGTTTAGGGTCTGCTCTAAACTGGGATGCCACAGGACGACTATTCTGCCAACGACCACGTAGATTGTCTTCATTCCCCCACCCTTTCATTGCACGATATGGCCGATTGGGTTCATAATCTGTTTGTTGCCATGGTCGACGATACGACTCTGCAGTCTGAAAGCCTTTTGCTTCATCTATAATTTCTAGGTACCGATGATCGATCTCGTCTATAAAACGGCTTGGGGGATCAAACTGGGTCTGCCCATAACGGAATCTATTCTTTGCACTAGTCAAGAAACATTGGCTTTGCGCACGCGTTATTGCCACATATAGCAACCTTCGTTCCTCCTCAAGTTGACTAACCGATTCTACTGATTGTGATGAAGGAAAGATATTCTCTTCCAAACCAGCAACAAACACATAAGGAAACTCCAATCCTTTTGAAGCATGCACCGTCATTAACGTCACTTTAGGTTCATCGTCACGTTGAATATCTTGATCAGTAAGTAAGGACACTTCTTGCATAAAATCAGAAATTCGGACGAATTCTTTATTATTTTCTTCACGCTGTTCTTCTACAAAAGCGTGTACAGATGCAAGAAATTCTTCTATGTTTTCTTGTTTTGCTAACGATTCAGCATCACTATTCTGTTGTAGATCACGTTCTATTCCTGAAGCCTTAATGATGGTCTGACACACGGCAAAAGCATCTTTTACTTCTGCCATCTGTTGAAAGGCAACTATCATATTTTGGAAATCCAACAACTTATTTAATGTAGATTTGGCAAGAGTCACCCCATACATAGATGGGTTATTGACAATGGTCCACAGGTTTACGCCATTACTAGCCGCAGCATCCCATAGCTTCTGTTGCGTTGTATTGCCTATACCTCGAGTAGGATAATTGATAATACGACGCAAGGCCTCACTGTCTTCGGGATTGACAGCAAGGCGTAGGTAAGCTAGACTATCTTTAATCTCTTTGCGCTGATAAAAGGACAAACCTCCATAGATACGATAAGGTATATTGTTTTTACGCAATTCACCTTCAAAACTTCTACTTTGAGCGTTAGTACGATAAAGTATTACGAATGAATCATAAGCACACTGAGTCTTTTGATGTATCTTGGCAATTTTATTTACTACAAGTATTGACTCTTCTTTGTCACTATAACAAGGATAATAAGTAAGCAACTCGCCTTGATTTTCTTCCGAGTAAACCGTTTTGTTTATTTGTCGGCGATTATGTTTCATAAGAGAGTTTGCCGCATTGACGATATTCTGTGTAGAACGGTAGTTACGTTCTAATTTGCATAATTGCGTCTTCGGGAATCGTTTCTGAAAAGATAGGATATTGTCAATATTCGCACCACGAAACGAATATATGCTCTGATAATCATCACCTACCACGCAAACATGTTGATTGCCTTGCGCTAATTGTTGAACAATTGATACCTGAACCTTATTGGTATCTTGATACTCGTCTACCAATATATACTTAAACTTTTGTGCATACTTTTGACGTATATCATCATGGTCACGAAATAGCAGAAAAGTATTCATCAATAAATCATCGAAATCCATCGCATTAGATTGCAAACATCGTTGTTGGTACGCTTGATAGATTCGATAGACCTCTGGTGTTCGATTACGTTTATCACGTTCTTTAAAGTCTGGCATTGACGCATATTCACTACTTAACACAAGATGGTTCTTTGCCATCGATATCTGTGAGCAAATTGTAGTTGGAGAATAAATCTTCTCGTCTAGGCCTAATTCTTTGATTATTGCTTTTATCAGACTACGTGAATCGGCATCATCATATATTGTAAAATTCGATTGATATCCCAAGACCGAAGCTTCAGAACGTAGGATACGAGCAAAGACAGAATGGAACGTGCCCATAAATAGATATTTAGCTCGCTCAGAACCTACTATTTGTGCAATACGTTCTTTCATCTCACGTGCAGCCTTATTAGTAAATGTAAGCGCCAATATATCCCATGGCTGCAATCCTTGTGTTAGAAGATACGCAATCTTGTAAGTTAGAACACGAGTCTTGCCCGATCCTGCGCCAGCAATAACCAATTGGGGGCCATCGGTATATACCACGGCTTGGCGCTGACTATCGTTAAGTTGAGATAATATAACATCTTGCGAAAACTGATTCGTAGGTGATAGCTCATTCATAAGTAGTTCTTTTTTATCATTTGCCTTTCATTCTAAAGGCACGAAAGTATATCTTAAATCAACGTTCTAAGGGGAATGATGAAATATATGTCATCTGCTTTTCTATTTGATGTAGCCGCTTACGCATATATGGGCTTGGGCTTTTAGAACTGAATTTTCTAGGATTAGGCAAGGTAGCGGCTATCAATGCGCAATCACTTCTTGTGAGATTCCAAGCAGCCACATCAAAGTTTTGCTCTGCGCATGCCTCTACTCCATATATTCCATCGCCCATTTCTATGGAGTTAAGGTACACTTCCATAATTCGTTGCTTACCCCAAATATTTTCTATCAGGAATGTAAAATAAGCCTCTAGCCCTTTTCTAAGCCAGGAACGACCTTGCCATAAAAATACATTTTTAGCCGTTTGCTGTGAAATAGTACTTCCGCCACGTAAGCGTTTTCCGTCTTGCATATGTTCCTTAGCTGCCATTTCAATAGCTTGCATATCAAATCCATGATGCGTCAGAAAACGCTGATCCTCACTTGCCATCACTGCAACAGGCATTGATGGTGACATCTTCTCTATAGGTACCCAATGATGATAGAGCTTAATACGCTCACCATTGGCTAACTGCTCAAAACAACGAGTAATCATAAGGGGGGTGAAATATACGGGTACAAAGCGATAGAGCACCACTGCAAGTATCGAAGAAACAAACAATAATGCAAGAACCCATCTAATGATTTTAAAAACCTTCTTAAACATACTAGTTGCAAAGTTACAAAGTTTAGCCGATTATCCATCATGTAACTACTATACAATAAACCAAAAATCTTCTTCCCT
>CAVHUZ010000107.1:0-835 GCA_963639545.1 Bacteroidaceae bacterium | reverse complement strand
CCCTTTCATTCGAGAAGAAGATTTTTGGTTTATTTACTATAATAATTATGGTTAAACTTTATCTCAAAAGAGTTATTCTGAAAGAGTTCCTGCTTCAGCAGACTTAATCATCTGCTCACTTGCATACAAGAACACTTCCACACGACGGTTTGTTGCATCCTTTACAGTATTCTCATGACCTGCTACTGGTTCCGAACTACCTAAACCTTCTACAGAACGAATCTGTGAACTTGTAACACCACTTTGTTTCAAGTAGTTAGAAACAGATTCTGCACGCTTTTGTGACAAAGGAATATTTATATTATCATTTCCTGATTTGTCTGTATGTCCCTTAATTGCAACATCGCAGTCTGTATTATTCTTCAGCACAGCTGCAAACTTTGTAAGATCTGATTTTGCAGATGCATTCAAATCAGACTTATTCAATTCAAACAAGAGACCAGAATCGAAAGTAAGTTTCACACAGGTTAAACCATTAGCATCTGTAACCGTTTCTACCTTAGCATTACTTACCTTGGCTGCAGCTTCTTGAGCAACCTTATCCATATGGTGACCAATTAAGGTTCCTGCGCCAGCACCGACTGCCGCACCAATAGCCGCACCAATAGCTGTTCCTTTGGTATTCTTACCAATGATATTACCAACAACACCACCAATAACTGCGCCAGCACCAGTACCAATAAGACTTCCCGTACCCTGCTTTGTGTTACAACTCATTACTGTCAGCACACATAGGCCGGCTGTAAGCATTTGAATCTTTTTCATTATCGTTATTTAATTTATTGAATATTTAGTTGTCCTAATTATTGAGCAAAGTTATAACAAAATACTTATT
>CAVHUZ010000106.1:0-6830 GCA_963639545.1 Bacteroidaceae bacterium | reverse complement strand
TAAGGCAATGCGAAGGCCTCAGATAGTGGAACGGACGGCGAGCAGTTCCCACGCTCTTTTTTTGTGTTCGTAGATATTCGTTTATTTAACAGCTGTATATTGGGAACGTACAGCACTAAATATATAGATATAGCTGAATACTATGAAGCAAGGAGTTTCTTTACTAATCGGAATTTTAGCAATACTTGGCCTAACACTATTGTTGATTAAAAAGCCCACGTCCGCCCCAACCCATTCCCAGCTAGAAGGGACAAAAGCCATCTTGAATAACAAAACATCAAAAGCCGACTTAAAGAAGTTTCATGTCAACTTCTATATGGAGAACTCTGCCAGTATGGATGGCTATGTTAATGGCAACACTGAGTTTAAGGACGTATTAGGAAAGATGATAGTTTCATCTCACCATAGCTGTAAAAGCACTGACTTTTACTTTGTAAACAATCAAGTATATAAAGCTAATGAAAGCGCTATTGACTTTATCCAAATGCTAAATCCTGCCAAGATCAAGGTAGGCAATGTAGGCTCTACAGATGTCAACCAGATATTCAGAAATATCCTAAAAGACACCAAGAAGAACGATATATCGATCCTTTTCTCCGATTGTATCTATTCGGTCACTGATGTGAATAGCCAATTGGATAATGCTAAAAACGCTACAACAGATGCGTTTCTGACCGCATTGTCTAAGAACAAGACAATGGCAACGATCATATTGCAGTTTGTATCTGCTTTTGACGGCTTCTATTATGACAGGAACGACCACCCATTCGTATGCAAATCACAGCGTCCATTTTATGTCGTGATAACAGGCAATAGAGATGCGCTCAAGACGTTGTATACCGATTTTAAAGTAGCAAGCTTGCCTGGATTGACTAACAAATGCTTCTTATCCTCAGAGAGTTGGACATTGGACGAGACCAATTCTTGTACCATTATCTCCGATTATACGAACGCACGTAGGATAAAGACCATGAAAAACTACTTGGATATAGACGAGATCTCTTTGGACAGAAGTGCTTCTTCATTGCAATTTGCAATAGGAGTGGACTGTTCCAACCTTTTCATTGATGACACTTATGCTTTGGACATAAACAATTACACAGTAGAACCCAACTGTTATAAGGTAACAAAGGTAGCGAAGGCGTCACCATCGGCAATAGGAGATTTCTATTCTCAGCCCTCTACCCCTTACGCCATCACACTTAATGTAGCTAATGGTTACTTTGCACCAGTAATAACACTGAGTCTGCGTAAGGATATCCCAGCATGGGTTAAGAAAGCCAATATAAAGGACGACGCAGGTTTTGTTCCTTCCTCAACACAAAGCTTTGCTATTCAAAAGATGATTGAAGGTATATCCGCTGCTTATAATGAGGATTATTCTGACTACTATAAAGTACAAGTAAATATTAATAAATATAATAAGTGATATGGCTGATATTGTAGCTAACTTTTTCGAGTTGTGGGGTTGGGCTTATTTGGGTCCATTCTCCCAGTATATGTATAAGGCTGACTTATACTTGGTGCCGTTCTTATGGTTGATATTATTACCATTAGTAGTGCTTTTCATTTATTACAAACTTTGGGATAACATTAGATTGGCCAAAACATGGATTTGGTTTTTGATAATCGTTGTTATATCTTTCAGCATCGCTGCCATAGGATTCGCTGGTGCAGACGAGGGGTTATACGACTATCTGAATGCTCATCATATAACAAATAGCAAGATAGAAGATGTCGACTATATCTACTTTTCCATCATCTGCTTTGGATGGTCATTGGTGTGGTCATGCATCTTATCCATGGTCTTAAAATTCTTTAGTGTAAAAGGTAGATACATTCCATTTTAAATAGAAGCCGATGAGTAAGTTATATCTTTTTGGTATAGGTGGTACTGGTTCACGTGTTATCAGGTCACTTACAATGTTGCTTGCCGCTGGGGTTGAAGCTGGAGTTGATACGATTGTACCTGTTCTTATTGATCCCGATTTGGACAATGGCGACTTGACGCGAACTGTCAATTTGCTCAAGAACTACAAGGAGATACACGCCGAGTTGTCCTTTGGGTCTGAGATACAGTCGCGTTTTTTCAAAGCCAACATTGATGATCAAGGTACCGACTTCCGTTTGCCTATAGCTAACGTGGGCAACAAGACGTTCGGACAATACATTGAGTATGACAACTTAAGAAGAGAAGACAAAGCGATGATAAGCCTCCTCTTCAATGACAAGAATCTCAATGCACAGATGCAAGAAGGATTCAAAGGCAATCCTAATATGGGAAGCATCGTGCTGAATGACTTCTGCGATCCCAACAACAATGTCTTGGCTAATTTGTTATCGGGTTTTTCAGATGGTGACAAGATCTTCATCATCAGTTCAATCTTTGGTGGTACGGGTGCAGCAGGATTTCCTTTGCTGCTAAAAACCTTCCGACAAGCGCAACAATCCAACATATTTGCCAATCCAGCTATTATAGCCGAAGCCCCTATCGGAGCTCTATCTGTCCTTCCATATTTTGGTTTACAATCTGATAGCGACAGCGAAATCAATATGGCGACCTTTGTCACAAAGGCCAAATCAGCCCTTACATATTACCAAAACAATCTTGACACAGATGCTTTATACTATATAGCTGATAATATGACTAGCTCCTATGAGAATGTAGAAGGCTCGGAGCATCAAAAGAACGACGCACACCTTATTGAGCTAGCTTCTGCCTTAGCAATATTGGACTTCACAAACGATTCCCGAATCATACGGGGAGCACATATATATAAAGAGTTTGCATCGGAGCAGGTTGCCAATACGATGGATTTAAGCCAGTTGTCACCTTCTACGAGGAGCGTCTTGACACTTCCTTTGATTTCTTTCTTCGTCTTCTCTCAGTTCTACCAACATCATCTTAGAGAGACATTTGATGCAGCTTGGGCAAAAGCAAGAAATTTCAAGCTAGACATACTGAGTGGGCATTTTTATCAAAACTTGAATACATTCTTTAACCAGTTTGTATATAATTATATAAACGAAGATGGCTGGCTAACGGAATTGGCACGAAACAACAGATCGTTTCGCCCATTCAATTTAGAGGGATATAACCATGTTTTCCATTCCATTATGGGTTACGAACCGAAACCAGTTGGAATCTGGGGGAAGTTTTTCGGAAACAAAGATGGCTTTATTCTCATTGATGACGAAATAGCTAAATCGTCCAATGGTGTAGACAAGCGCTTATCAGACAAGGATTACTTTATGAACATTCATTGGATTGCAATCCAGAATGCAATAAAAAAACGCTTAAACTTATCATAATATGCCACACGTATATAGATTACATACAGGGGGAACTCAGACCTTAGACGGTTGGGATCTCTCAAAGCAATATGGGGGAAACGAGATTAACAACATCGTAGATCCATCGGGAGCAACGGCAAGTTTGCCGATTACTTCTGTCCCAACACCTTTTGCTAGCCTCGAACTGGCACGAAACGCGTTTGAGATTTGTGGCGCCGTAGACCGAAACGGCATTAATAACATCGAAGGAGAATCGATCCATCACAAGCTTGTGTCTTTTTCTTTGGACACATTGGAAATCTTCTTCAACTACAACAAGCTGAGTTCTGAATTTGAGATAATACCTTGGAACGCTGGCACGCAAATTGGTGGTTTGCTTCAAGGCATGGATGCTCATCAGCGATTGGGGCAAACACTAAGTTTGTTTCTCAATCAAGATGCGCAAGCATTCCATTTTTCTTCTAGCACTATATTTTATTTGTTGAACTACAAGAACGGCCCTGCCCCATTAAATATTGTGGGTGGAACATCTACCACATCGTTAGCAGTAGCATCAACAAATGACCTGTCATACGTTAACGTGCCTTTAAGTGGTAACCACAAAGCCTACGACGAGAACCCTGCTGCATTTCGTTCATTAATAAGACGTGATCGTGAATTTATCAAATACATATGGATATTATCACTGCAAAGTGGTTTCAGTAATATTTATCCAGAGGTCTACAAGTATGTAAACGAATGCTTTAAGGCTATTAATGACCAGCAGTTTAAAACGGAGCTTCGTAGCCTGACGCTTTCGGATCTTCAAGTTTACGAACCAATAGTGGTAGGTGCTGCCAATATCGTATTACCAGGGAATATAGTGCTTGGCACTTACAAGGCTCCCGACATAAGCTCAGTGAGTGACTTTACGATTAAGGCTGATTATCAAACAAGCCCATTACCCCTTATCCTTCCCAACGCATTAGGATACAACGAAGTGGGAATGCGCTATATTACGGGGCCCTGGGATCCACAGGTAAAAGCGCCCTATTTCGACATTCGTCCTATATCTGAAAGGACATTGCCCAATGATGGCTCATCTTACCCATACCTAACGGTGGATGACATATTTGAGCCATTCATTATCCGAACAGCGTTCCCTATTGACGAGAACTCATATTTCTTAGGCAATTATATAGGGCGGAACAACTATAGCTACCTGTTGCCTATAAAGAAGGAGGTTTTCAATTATCTGAGTTTGGAAACGATATGCGGAAAGACAACCGGGTTTCATGCAACCAATCTTTTTGAATTGAGAGACTTAGCAGGAGACGGTGTAGAAGCTATCATTCACATTCCTATTCAGAAAGACAAGTACATTACTTTTAGAAGAAAATACTTGCAAACAGATGACGAACCGAAAACCGAACAAAACAAAGGCGTAATCGTTGATTGCACTTTTGACTTATACCTATATCCGTCTTATCACATCGTCAATGCTAATAACATTGACAAGCCTCAACGCGTTTATTTGCTAGATGGGGATTGGAAGGAACTCACAAAGTATTATGATTATTCGGTCCAATTGCTGAAGGTTAAAGATGGCGTTGGTGACAACTTGGTTACCTCTGTTATTAAGAGAGAGGATAAGACTGAAGCTAGTTTGACCTCAAAGATCTTTGTTGCCAACGAAGAGTTTGATATTATACAAGTAAGCAATGGATTTGCCTCAGGTCTACTTATTCCCAAATATGCGCAGGTAGGTTCAGGCTCTGACACTTTTGAGTTTGCCATAGACTTTGGTACAACAAACACTCATGTCGAATACAAGATAAACAATGAATCAGTTACCCATCCCTTAGAGATGTCTATATCGGATAGTGCGGTATTAGCAATGCATCCGAACGACAATCATTATCAAGAGCTTTTCGAGCAAAAAGAAATGGACAACTTCATCGACGCGCCATGCCAAGAGTTCTTGCCAACATTGATTGGTGCCAATGAGAAGACGGGATTCCCTTTACGAACTAATATATGCATGGGCAAGCCCACTTCATTGGAGCAAGGACAAGACATACGCGCCAAGGTGACATTGGGCGATTATTCTATTGGATTTCATTATGAACGTAAAGAAAATCTGCACAACAATAGAACCCTAACCAATCTGAAATGGTTAGGAGAAGGCAATCAGCAATACGTCACGAGTTTCTTTGAGGAGCTATTGATGTTGATAAGAGCTAAGGTGCTAAGGAATGGTGGTTCGCTGAAAAAGACAAAAATCACTTGGTTTTATCCCGTTAGTATGGAGTCGTTTAGGCTTTCCCAGCTAAAGTCAGAATGGACCCGACTGTGCCAACGTCTAATAGACGAACAGTGTCCTATCCAAAGTGTGACCGAGTCATTGGCTCCTTTCTATTACTATAAGAATACGCAAGGAGTGAATGCGGCTTATCGTCCTGTGGTACTAATGGATATTGGTGGAGGAACAACCGACTTTGCTGTATACGAAAAGAATCAGCCCAAACTAATTTCTTCAGTTCGTTTTGCTGGTAATAGTATTTATGGCGACTTCCCTGGGTTTGGCATTCATATGAATGGTTTCTTTCACAAATATCATGATACCTATCTTGCAAAAATTAATAGCTCGCATATTGACTCTTTGCAAAACGCTTTTGCCAATGTTGTGAACAATGCCATTTCGGCAGATTTCGTATCGTTCCTTTATTCATTAGAGCGCAACACGGAGTTAAGGGAAAAGGGTATTTCCATCTCTTTCTCTGAAGATCTAAAGTGCGACTATAAAATGAAAACATCTTTGTTGCTATTTTATGTAGCAGAGATTTACTATTTAGCACATGTACTAAAGGCTAAAGGCATCGGCACACCTGCTTACCTGACTATCAGCGGAACAGGATCAAAAGTATTGAATCTGATTGGAGGAGAAGCCGAGCTGGAAGGTATTGCTAAAATTATCTTTAATGATATCATTGGAGATGAAGACAGAGTAGAACTGAAGCGGGTTGATATTCCAAAAGAAATCACTTGTAAAGGTGGCTTAAATATGAAGTCAGAAGACATGATAGATGACGTTGATGGACTGCGTTATTGCTTTGCTGCATCTAGCAAAATAGAAAGCAAAAAGCACGTTAGGCTGACAGACATTGACAATGAAGCTATTAATCAGGTGATTGATTTCTATAAGACCTTTATTGACTATTTCTTCGAACTGAATAGCAAGTATTCTTTCGAAAGGAAATTTGGCATCAATACACAAAGAAGCTTCGCTGAATACAAGCAGATTCTCCTAGAACATGCTCACGAAGACTTAGCGTCAGTACTTGATGTACGGAAGGCTGAGAGAAATGATCCAGAAGCAGAACTGGAAGATTCTGTATTTTTCTTCCCCTTAGCAGGAGGCTTAAATCGTTTATCATACTACATTTCAAATCAAGAATAAGATGAAAAGAATATTATATTTAATCAGTCTATTGGGATTGTTTCTCACATTGCAATCCTGTGATCGTATAAGTAACCTATTTAGCGATGACGATTCT
>CAVHUZ010000105.1:0-6833 GCA_963639545.1 Bacteroidaceae bacterium | reverse complement strand
ACCAGAAGCACCAGCAGAACCTTCTACGACAGAGAAACTGTTGACTGAAATACGTGACGAACTGAAAAAGCAAAATTAGTTCTTGAGCAAATCTACAACTCACGCATTATAAACATCTTGTTATAAATAATTTATGGTACATCTTTAAAGCAAAGGTGTACCATTTTTTATGATCTTATATTTATTCCAGCACATATAGCCATCAGTCATGTCTGCTGGTAACTTTGTAAATATTTCATCATCAAAAAAGACCTTTCAAAAGTAACGAAATAGAGTTTAGAGGTACACAATTCATTCTCAAATCATCCCCAAAACCACTTTCTTTCTCCCGAACCTATGGTTTTACATTCCCAAAGAGGCCCTTTCGCCTCCCAAGAGAGCCCCTTTTGTAAGGCAAAACAACCTCAAAAATAGCCTTTTCAAGGCAGATTTAGGGCAAAAAGATTCTATTTTTGAGATTATTTTTAAACTTCTACTATACAAACAACTGACTGTCAAGCATTTGCATTTTTAGCGAATTTCACAGCAAATCCACCTCTCCTTCAGAATTTGCAAAGTATAAATGGCGGATTGTAAAATATTTTCACAACCCTTATTCCATCTTCTTTATTACTTATGCATATTTGATTTATTCTACTAACAATACGGTTTATACAAGACATAAAGATTGCTAACCAAGTAACCACACTATCTAGCACGGAATGTTTCTTTATCAGACAGAAGATAAAGGGTTTTAGAGTGTATCTTCAAAGAATGTGATATGAGAAGCGTATGATTATAAATAAATTTGTACCTTTGCACATTATTAATAATAGAACATTAAAAAACAAAAATATCAGACATGGAATTAGCAACAAAGTATGACCCACATGAAGTGGAATCCAAATGGTATCAATATTGGCTTGATAACCATCTCTTCAGTAGCAAACCAGATGGACGTGAACCTTACACGGTAGTGATTCCGCCTCCTAATGTTACTGGTGTGCTACACATGGGCCACATGCTCAACAATACTATACAGGATATCCTCGTCAGACGTGCACGCATGGAGGGCAAGAATGCGTGTTGGGTTCCGGGGACGGACCACGCAAGTATCGCCACTGAAGCAAAGGTCGTTAACAAACTGGCTGAACAGGGTATCAAAAAGACTGATCTCACACGCGACCAGTTTCTAGAGCATGCTTGGGACTGGACTCGTGAGCACGGAGGCATCATCCTTAAGCAGCTTCGCAAGCTTGGTGCATCATGCGACTGGGATCGTACAGCATTTACCATGGACGAGAAACGTTCGAAGAGCGTCCTTAAAGTTTTTGTTGATCTGTACAATAAAGGCTATATATATAGAGGTGTACGTATGGTCAACTGGGATCCTAAAGCCCAAACTGCATTATCTGACGAAGAGGTAATCTATAAAGAAGAACATTCGAAACTATATTACCTTAAATATTATGTTTCTCCAGAGGAGCAGAGCTCTGTGAAGCGCCTAGATGAAGGCAACGTAATGCATCAAGACGAGAAAGGCTATTATGCCGTTGTTGCCACAACTCGCCCTGAGACTATCATGGGCGACTCGGCTATGTGTATCAACCCTGACGATGTTAAGAATACTTGGCTTAAAGGCAAGCATGTGATTGTACCTCTAGTGAGCCGAGTGATTCCTGTAATCGAAGATAGCTATGTGGACATTGAGTTTGGTACTGGATGCTTGAAGGTAACACCTGCTCATGACATCAATGACCATGCCCTCGGATTGAAGCACAACCTAGAGACGATTGATATCTTCAACGATAACGGAACTATCAGCGAAGCTGCCAAACTATATGTTGGCCAGGATCGTATGGCGGTTCGCAAGCTGATTGCCATTGATCTTACCGAAAAGGGATTGATGGAGAAAGTGGAAGACTATAATAATAAGGTGGGATTCTCTGAGCGCACCAATGTACCCATTGAGCCCAAGCTATCTACTCAGTGGTTCCTCAGCATGCAGCATTTCGCAGACATTGCATTGGCACCTGTGATGGACGACGATATCGAATTTTATCCTAAGAAATACAAGAACACCTATCGCCATTGGCTTGAGAACATCAAGGACTGGTGTATCTCGCGTCAGTTGTGGTGGGGTCACCGCATCCCTGCTTACTATTATCGCCCATCTGAAGAGAAAGGTGACAACTATCCTAAGCGCAATGAAGTATTCGTAGCTGAAGATATTCAGGCTGTACTAGCTCTAGCAAAAGAGAAATATCCTCAAGCCACCTTTACGGAAACCGATTTTGAACAAGACGAGGACGCTCTCGACACTTGGTTCTCCTCTTGGCTATGGCCTATCTCGCTCTTTGATGGTATCAACAATCCTGATAACGAAGAGATCAACTACTACTACCCCACTGCCGACCTTGTTACCGGACCAGACATTATCTTCTTCTGGGTAGCCCGTATGATCATGGCCGGATATGAGTACAAGGGCAAGATGCCTTTCCGTCATGTTTATTTCACGGGTATCGTACGCGACAAGCTGGGTCGTAAGATGTCAAAGAGTCTTGGCAATTCGCCCGACCCTCTGATGTTGATTGACAAATATGGCGCCGATGGCGTACGTATGGGTATGATGCTTGCAGCTCCAGCTGGTAACGACATCCTCTTTGACGAAAGCCTATGTGAGCAAGGAAGAAACTTCAATAATAAGATTTGGAATGCCTTCCGCCTTATCAAGGGATGGAACACGGATGCAAATAAACCTCAGCCGGAAGCATGCAAGATAGCTACCGCTTGGTTTGCTGCTAAACTGAAAGAGGCAAACGCAGAACTAAAACAGCTCTTCGGTCAGTATCGTATCTCTGAAGCTCTCATGACGGTGTACAAATTGTTCTGGGACGAGTTCTCTAGTTGGTATCTTGAGATGATCAAGCCTGCTTATATCAACGGACAAGCTGAAGCCATCGATCAACAGACATACGATAGCACTCTGCAGTTTTTTGACGTATTGCTCAAGATGTTACATCCATTCATGCCATTCATCACTGAGGAGCTCTGGCAGCACATCTACCCACGCAAAGAAGGTGAAAGCCTCATGGTAAGTCAACTCTGCGTAGATGATGCTACAGAAGATGACCAACAACTGGTAAGCAACTTTGAGGAAGTAAAGCTGATTGTAGCAGGTGTACGTGCCGTAAGAAATCAGAAGAACATTGCACCCAAAGAGGCTCTAAAGCTACTTGCTGTTACAGAGAACAAGGCTGAAGCCTTCAATAGCGTTATCTCTAAGATGGCAAACGTTGAATCAATCGAAGTGGTGAAAGAAAAGACTCCTGACGCTACCGCATTTATGGTTGGCACTAACGAATGGGCTGTTCCTGTGGGTAACCTTATTGACGTAGATGCCGAGGTGGAAAAGGCTACCAAAGAGCTACAACATCTCGAGGGCTTCTTGGCTGGTATAAAGAAAAAACTCTCTAATGAAAACTTTGTTGCTCATGCACCTGAAGCTGTCGTAGCACGCGAGAGAAAGAAACAAAGCGATTCGGAAGAAAAGATTGCAGCTCTGAAGCTCGCTATTGCTGAACTGAACAAAATGAAGAAATAATCTCTTAACTACCCTTATAGACTAGGCTCGACTATCACTCAATAGTCGGGCCTAATTTCGTTTTATGCGTAATTTGCAAACAAGACCAACAAGGAGATAGATGTATTTTTCCGTTTTGGAAAAGAATGGAACGCAACGAGACACAAAGAAACAATATTTTTACAAAAATCCGAAGCTCTTTATTCTACTTTAAAGAAAAAGTCCTATATTTGTAGAGTCGCTACAAAGTGACGGCAGACATGTTTAGGAAGCAACCAAAGCTAACATAAAGAATAATACGGATATGAAGAAGATTTATCTTACCATCATGCTTTTCTTGGCAATCGCATCGGGAGCAAGCGCACAAAGCCAGTCGGCAGTTGATATCCAACAACTCACCCAAAAGGCTGAAGCTGGTGACGCTCAAGCGCAGACATATCTTGGCAACCGCTACTACTATGGTAAAGAAGGGGTGGCGAAAGATTTTACCGAAGCTGTAAAGTGGTATAGAAAGGCTGCTGAACAAGGATACGCAAGAGCGCAATGTAACCTAGGAGAATGCTATCATGATGGCGAAGGTGTGACTAAAGATTATGCGGAAGCCGTGAAGTGGTATCGTAAAGCGGCGGAGCAAGGATTCGCAAGAGCACAATGGGACCTAGGCAATAGCTTTCATGATGGCGAAGGAGTGGACAAAGATTATGCAGAATCCGTAAAATGGTATCGGAAAGCGGCAGAGCTAGGGGATTCATATGCACAAAACAGCCTTGGCAATAACTATTACAGTGGCGAAGGAGTGGACAAGGATTATGCGGAAGCCGCAAAATGGTATCGTAAAGCAGCAGAGCAAGGAAATGAAGTTGCGCAATGCAACCTAGGTGAATGCTATCATGATGGCGAAGGAGTGACCCAAGATTATGCGGAAGCCGTGAAGTGGTATCGTAAAGCGGCAGAGCAAGGGTACGCAAGAGCACAACTTAACCTAGGCAATAGCTACTATAATGGCGAAGGAGTGGACAAAGATTATACAGAAGCCATAAAATGGTATCGGAAAGCGGCAGAGCAAGGGAACGCAAAGGCGCAATGCTACTTAGGTGAATGCTATCATGGTGGCGAAGGAGTGACCCAAGATTATGCTGAAGCCGTAAAATGGTATCGGAAAGCGGCAGAGCAAGGGTACGCAGGCGCGCAATACAACTTAGGCTATTGCTATTGCAATGGCGAAGGAGTGGACGAAGATTTTACGGAAGCAGCAAAGTGGCTCCGTGAAGCGGCAGAGCAAGGAAATGCAAAGGCGCAATCTCTCCTTGGTGGTCTCTACGAAATTGGCGAAGGGGTAACGAATAATTTCACAGAAGCAGCAAAGTGGTATCGGAAAGCGGCAGAGCAAGGGATTGCAGGTGCGCAATACCTGCTTGGTCGTTGCTACTATTTTGGTAAAGGTGTTGATGAAAGCAATACAGAAGCCGTTAAATGGTATCGTAAGGCAGCTGAGCAAGGAATTGAAGAGGCGCAATGCGACCTTGGCTATTGCTATGAGAAAGGAGAAGGAGTAACTAAGAATCTTGTAGAAGCTGTAAAATGGTATCGTAAGGCAGCAGGGCAAGGGAATGCAAGCGCACAATGCAACCTTGGAAACTGTTACTATTATGGTAGAGGAGTAACAAAAAATCTGGCCAAAGCAAAAGAATGGTACAAAGCTGCAGCAGCACAAGGAAATGAAAGAGCTCAGAATGCCCTCTATAATCAGTTTTAAGTAAATCCTTCGGGAAGCATGTAACTATTCAGCAAGATTGCTGAATAGTTACAACCTAAAAATGAACAATGTTAAATAGTCTACAAACTGTGTTAATATAGAAATTATTTGATACTTTTGCATTTGATATGTAAACCTAAATCATTTATATTAACACGTTTAGATATGAAGAAACTATTATCATTGTTATTTTGCGCAGTCTCATTATTGGTTAATGCCCAAACAACACCTATCACAACACCTGTACCCGCTAGACCTGCTGGACAAAAGGATGTGTTGCGGTTGGCTTTACCTAAGATGAAAGTGGTGCGTGTGGGGTTTGTGGGAGTTGGAATGCGAGGAGCTTCCGCAGTGGATCGTTGGTGCAACATCGACCAAACTGAGATAAAGGGTATATGTGACGTACGTCCTGAATATGTAGAACAGGCACAGCAAACGCTCCAACATCATGGCAGACCTAAAGCTACATCGTATAGTGGTTCTACAGAAGCTTACAAGAAGATGTGTGAGCGTAATGACATTGACCTTATCTATATATGTACCGATTGGGAGCAACATGTCCCTATTGCACTGTATGCTATGGAGCATGGAAAGAACGTAGCTATCGAAGTGCCAGCGGCCACAAACCTAAAAGAGATTTGGGATCTCATTAATACGGCAGAGCGCACGCAGAAGCATTGCATGATGCTAGAAAACTGCGTATATGATTTCTTCGAAGCTTCCACCCTGAATATGGCACAACAAGGTGTGTTTGGCGAGGTGCTACATGTAGAAGGGTCTTATCTGCACAACCTTGATGATTTCTGGGGAGAATATTGGAACAACTGGCGACTCAACTTCAACCAGAAGCACCGTGGTGACGTCTACCCTACTCATGGCATAGGTCCCGACTGTCAAGTGTTGGGTATCCACCGTACCGACCGCATGACCACCTTAGTAGCTATGGATACGAAGGCGGTAAATGGACCTAAAATCGTAGAAAGAAATACGGGCAAGCCATGCACCGACTTTCAGAATGGTGATCAAACATCTACGCTAATACGGACGCTCGAAGGAAAGACAATGCTTATTCAGCACGACGTGATGACACCACGTCCTTATAGCCGCAGTTTCCAAATCGTCGGCACTGATGGTTATGCAAGCAAATATCCCATTGAGCAATTGATGCTGCGTTCTACTAAGATGAGTGGCGAAAAGATTGACTACCAAAACCTCAATGCACATGAGGCAATGCCCGACTCGTTACGTGACGCACTACTCGCTAAATATACACCTGATTATATCAAAGAGATTGAAACAAAGGCAAAGCAAGTAGGCGGACACGGAGGTATGGATTATATCATGGACTACCGCCTAGTTTATTGCTTACTTAATGGACTTCCCCTTGATATGGATGTCTATGATATGGCAGAATGGTGCTGTATCGGCGAACTGTCGTCATTGTCTATTATCAACAATTCTGCGCCAGTAGAGATTCCCGATTTTACACGTGGAGCATGGCTAAGCAAATAGAAT
>CAVHUZ010000104.1:0-6857 GCA_963639545.1 Bacteroidaceae bacterium | reverse complement strand
TGGAGCAGTTGGTAGCTCGCCAGGCTCATAACCTGGAGGTCGCATGTTCGAGTCTTGCCTCCGCAACTAAATAAAGCGTTACACGTTGAACATCAACAAGTAACGCTTTCGTTATTTTAGATATTCCATTAATCTTTCCTAAGAAACGGAAGGAATACAAAGTTCCGAACCACTCATTATCATTGCCAAAATAAATACATGGCATGCATTTTGCTTACCTTATTATAAATATAGGAGGTATTCAAAATGGCATTTATAGATTATTATAAGATTTTAGGTGTTAGTCGGAATATTCCGCAAGAAGACGTAAAAACTGCATACAAGCGTAGAGCTAAGCAGTTTCATCCAGATCTTCATCCCGATGACCCAAAGGCTAAAGCTAAGTTTCAAGCTTTGACCGAAGCTTACGAAGTGATTGGTGATCCCGACAAACGTGCCAAATATGACAAATATGGCGAACAGTGGCGCAATGCTGAGGCTTACGAACAGGCAGGAGGCTTTGCGCAAGGCGGGAATGGCGGTACTAGGTTTTGGGGCAACGGGCCAGGAAACGAAGCCTTTAATGGTTTCGATTTTAGCTCATTCGGCAATTCTAGAAATGGATTTAGCAGTTTCTTTGAAGATTTATTCGGAAGAAAATCTGCATCCAACGGTGGAGCAAGAGGATTTAACAATGGCCGTCCCAACGAACAGCAAGCACAAGTGGATATCGACTTATACACCGCAATGTTAGGTGGTGAGGTTATTCTGCAACTCTCAAGCGGAAGCAAAATACGCCTCAAGATAAAGCCTTATACACAAAACGGAACAAAGGTACGCCTACGCAACAAAGGTGGTAATACCAGCGGAACAACTAGCGACTTGATAATCACATTTAACGTAAAGCTACCCACACATCTCACACCTCATCAACAACAGCTACTCAGAGAGATGCAAGCATGCGGATAATACAATCATCTAAAGAGAGTTATCATTACCTGAATCTACTACTTGGCTGAAATATTGCCAAAGCGTGTCCTCGGGGAACGGACTCTCCACAACAATAGGTTCCTTACTTACAGGATGAACAAACTCCACCCGATGACTCAACAAGCTTATGCTCCCATCAGGATTGGAACGAGGAGCTCCATACTTCAAGTCACCCTTTATAGGGCAACCGATATGAGCTAGTTGGCATCTAATCTGATGATGACGTCCTGTAAGAAGAGTGACGCTCACCAACGAATAACGATCGCTTTGCGCAAGAATCTTATATTGAAGAACGGCGCGCTTAGAGTTGTCCGTTTCCTTTTCATACGCATAACTTTTGTTTTGCCGCTCATTCCGTCTGATCCAGTGCACAAGGGTATCTTCTGACTTAGGAGGTCTGTTAGCTACAATCGCCCAATAAGTCTTATGTATCTCGCCTTGAGCAAACATCTTACAAAGCCTACTAAGTGCTTTTGAAGTTTTGGCAAAGACAACCAACCCTGACACTGGTCGATCAAGGCGATGCACCACTCCAATAAACACATTGCCTGGCTTATGGTATTTCTCCTTAAGCCATTCTTGTACAATAGCCGAAAGCGGCTTATCGCCCGTCTTATCACCTTGGACGATTTCGCCGCTTTCTTTGTACACGATAATAATATGGTTGTCTTCGTAGACTACCTTCATATATCTAATTCGTCATTTTACATATTCATACCGCCATCAACCTGAATCACTTGTCCGCTGACATAGCTTGAAAGGTCAGATGCAAGGTAAAGGGCTGTGTTAGCGATATCTTCAACAAGACCAGCACGACGCAAAGGAATCTTCTTACACCATTCCTTACGAATCTCGTCAGACAACTGCTCTGTCATAGCGGTTTGTATAAATCCAGGGGCAATTGCATTAGCACGAATACCCTTTGGACCCATTTCTTGTCCGATACTCTTAGCCAACGCAATCAGACCAGCCTTAGATGCTGCATAATTGCTTTGACCAGCATTACCATGCACACCTACAACTGAAGCCATATTGATAATAGAGCCGCTACGCTGACGCATCATTACAGGTACACAAGCATGAATAAAGTTGAACGCGCTCTTTAGGTTTACTGCTATAACGGCATCCCACTGCTGTTCAGTCATACGAAGCATCAAGCCATCTTTAGTAATACCAGCGTTGTTAACCAAGATATCGATAGAACCAAAGTCTTCTTTCACTTTAGCTACAAGGTTAGCTGTATCTTCAAAGTTTGCAGCATTACCTGCATAACCTTTAGCCTTCACCCCTTTAGCAGCGATCTCACGCTCAGTCTCTAGACCACCGTGTTCCTCGTCAATAACAAGATCTGTAAATGCCACATTAGCACCTTCTTCTGCAAATTTCAAGGCAATGGCTTTACCAATGCCACGTGCCGCACCTGTAACAAGGGCGGTCTTCCCGTTTAATAATCCCATAATTGTATTATATGTTATATTCTCTCATTATGTATTATACGCATTAAACGTATGTTGCTTTTGCAAAGGTACAACGTAATTTTGAATTAACAAAGAAATGGTAGATATGATAACTATTTCATTCTTGATTTATGGTTCTTCCGTTATATGCATAGATAGAAAAGTTGACAACTAAAGGCCGCCATACCACCAAGGGGTAATCCATGATTCTGAAGGGTCATCTATCGACATATAAGAGCCCCACGCGAATAACGTTAGGAAAAGACATAGGGTAAATAATATAATGGCAACATAGATATTGCTAATGAAGGTTGTTCCTATTGTAGCGAGAGCAAAAAATATCGCTAAGTGTCGCGCTATTCTTTTTTCTTTTTTCTTTAGGAAATCCCTTCGCTTTGCCGAAATCTTGCCCGGTCTTACATCATCACCTATCACCTCAATGGATATTTCGGCGGATATTACTTTAGGCTTTTCTGCATCATTCTTTACCTCGCTACCAGCATTAGTAATTTGAAAGTCTTTATCCATCCTCGAAAGCTTATTGGTTTATCATGCCAAAGATACGAAAATAATTTCACTTCATAGTTGCTCAGCGCAAAAAAAATGTCGAAAAATGTAAAGTTGCTTGTTGATGACAAGGAACAACTTGCCGCAGCCTCTACCTCAGTAGTTTAGTTTATTATTCGTTTATTGTCAACACGACATACTCGGAACGTGTTCCTATGCGAAATTTTCCGCCCCAAATACCCATACCAGAGCTAACGTAATATTGCGTCTTGCCTTTTGTCGTTGCTCCAAAGGCATCTTCATAGAGCGCATCAGTTATCCACGATATGGGCCAAACTTGACCATGGTGCGTGTGTCCACTAAACTGAAAATCGACCCCAGCGTTTTCTGCCTCTTCTAAATGATATGGTTGGTGATCTAACAAGATAATTGGTTGTGAGAGCAGAGCGCTTTTGCTTGATTCTTTCATTAATGTTTGCAAGGGTTTGCGGTGTGTATTGCTACGATCATCACGGCCAATTACCGTAAGGCCCGCAACCGAAGCTACACTATCTTTCAACAATGTGATACCGGCTTGACGATAAAAAGCAATGGCGTCCCTTACACCGCTTATATACTCATGGTTGCCCAAGCAGGCATATATTGGTGCGTTGATGCGACGAAGTTCTTCCCAATCACGCTCTTCTACAAGTGGTTTTACGCTAAAATCTATCAAATCGCCTGCAACAAGTATAACATCCGCATGCTCTGCATTAATCATGTCCACCCATCTATGTAGCTCCTTTCGGCGATTGTGATAGCCCAAGTGAAGGTCACTAAGCAACACCACCTTTGTTCCTCGCTTTATCGTTTTTGATGTCTTTATATCGATTGCTTGACGATATTTATGACGATAATGCAGATTACCATAACCAAACACCGCTATCATGAAGATGGTTAGAATCGATGCAACAATCCCATTATGATGTAACCACTCGGCTCGGACGATTCCAGCCCATCTACCGACATCGAGCAATACAAAGATTATTACCAAATATAACAACACAAAGATTAGCGAATTGCCAACCTCATATACCACAGAGGCAATATCTAATGGAATCTTATCAATGGTTCTCGTAAAAGAAGCCAACATTGCCCCTAAAGCAATAAGCGGAACCAGCATAACCAATGCTTTCCAAGCCCTACCCCATGGAAGAAGTACCCAAATATGCCAACACACATATACGAGTGCCAGCAAAGGCAAGACTGAAAAGATGAGCATCCACGTATATTTCATAATCTTAGATGATAGTCATTATGTTAACACTATCGTTACGGCACGAGCAGCTTGCGCACCCATGACAAGCGCTTGTTCAATATCAGCCGTCTTACTCGGTCCTGACATGAACACGCCATAGCCATATGATGTCATTTCTACTTTCTGATAGGCTTGATGCATATTGTCTACCACCTTGTGCCGATCTAAGAAAATCACCAACTCTTCAGAGATAAACATCACGGCTCGTTCCTTCATAGTCTGTGGCAGCCATACACATCCATTCTCTGCAACACCTAACTCAGCACGAAGCACTCCCACGTCAGTATGATTGAGGTCTGCAGCAGTGGCAACATTATCAGGATTGACATCCGCCTTTATTTCTTCAAGATGTGAAGCAATCCGTTGTGCTTGAGGACATAACTGATGTACAAGTTGATCGAGATCGGCATTAGCAGGAGCATCCACCACTCGGCAACCAACCTGCTTACTCATTGCGACAAACTGAGCTAACGTATCTTTATATGTAATACCTTCTATAGGTTCTTTATCTAGTGAAACGGAACTTAACGCATTTGCCTTAAGTCGTTCTAAGAATTCTTGCTTTTTCATTGTTTACGTTGTTTTGACTGATTTAACAAACGTTCTTCTTCATTCTCATCAGCATTCTTTGCTTGTTTAGCGTCATTCTTTTTATGACTTAGCTCTGACATAGCTTGTTTATAAAGAGCATGGAATGGCTTATAAGCAAACTTTGGCATATCGTGGCCTATGCTCCAAGGATTGGCTTTAAACTGGAACATCGACTGTGGTAATAGATTCACCCAGGAAGCCTCACGCGTAGCCGAATCATAAATATGATAATGATTTAACACGCCTGCCATAGCCATCGCCATGGCTTGCTTTTCTTTATTCTGTGTTCCAAACTGTGCGAGTTGTTGACGCCACAAATAGATCTGAGAACCAGGATTAACCATTACTGGGCAAACGTGATCACAACTCAAGCAGAGCGAACATGCACTGACATTACCGCTATGCTTGTAAGGATCATTCAACATTCCAAGATTTATTCCAATGGGACCTGGAATAAAATAACTATAGCTATAACCCGTACTTCTACGATAAACTGGGCAGGTATTCATGCAGGCACCGCAACGTATACATTTCAGAACGCTCCAATGTTGCTTATTAGCTAAGATCTCACTTCTGCCATTATCAACAATGATCACATGCATCTCGCCGCCTGGACGTGGACGACGATAGTGAGAGGTGTAAGAGGTAGTGGGTTGTCCAGTTCCGTTTCGGCAAAGCAAACGTTGGAAGACTGAAAGTGACTCTAAATCGGGCACCACCTTCTCTAGACCCATTGCAACGATGTGCAGATGCGGTATTGCCGTTGACATATCTGCATTTCCTTCATTGGTACACACCACACAGTCGCCCGTGCTTGCCACACCAAAATTACAACCTGTAAGTCCCGCTCCCGCCTCAAGGAATTCGTTGCGTAAGGACAAACGAGCACAATAGGTCAGATATGTAGGATCATGATTTCCTATCTCCTTAGATATATGCTTTTTTTCAAAGGTTTCACCCACTTCATCTCGCGTCAAGTGAACCGCAGGCACAACGATATGAGCAGGTTTCAGATGCATCAGTTGCAGGATGCGTTCACCTAAATCTGTTTCCACCACATCTATTCCGCGCTTCTCGAGGTAAGCATTCATGTGGCATTCTTCCGTAAGCATAGATTTCGACTTAACGAGTTTCTCCACCTTATGCGTCTCTAGAATGCCATAGACCATCTCGTTAAACTCTGTGGCATCTTTTGCCCAATGGACAATCACGCCATTTTGTTCCAAATGGGTAGAGAACTCATCAAGATAATGTGCTAGATGCGATAGTGTATGTTCTTTGATCTTACTTGCGCGATGACGTAACGCTTCCCATTCAGGTAGATTAGCCGCCATTTGGTCTCTACCTTTTCTCAACTTCCAAAACGTCTCGTCATGCCTACTGATTTTGGTTGGGTTTTGTAAGAAGCGTTCAGCTTTTTTTGAATGATATGTTGACATTGCTCTTTCTCATTTTTGGGTTGATAATGTTATTAGACACCTGCTGCTAGGATTTCAGCCACATGCTTGAATTCAATATCTGCATGTTGCTTACGAGCAATCCCTTGCATATGCATAAGACAAGAGCAATCAGCTCCCGTTATATATTCAGCCCCCGTTGCCATATGCCTATTCAGTTTGTCTATTCCCATTTGGGTACTCACATGCGGTTCTTCGATTGAGAACATGCCGCCAAAACCACAGCATTCATCATTGCGTTCTGGTTCGCAGATTTGAATTCCCTCTTTGAGCGATAACAAATCTATAATCTTATTAAAAGGCTTCACATGCTCTTCGGATGGAGACGAAAGTCCTAATTCTCTCACGCCATGACAAGAATTATGAACACTTACTTTATGCGGAAAACTACCTGGAAGTTGCTTTACCTTAATCACATCATGCAAAAACTCAACCAGTTCCATCGTCTTGGTTGACGTCACACAAGGATGATGTAGCAATGCAGGATAATTCACTCGGACAAAAGCTGCACACGACACCGATGGCGTAACCACATAATCGAACTTGGCAAAGCGCTCGTCAAATCTTTCAGCCAGTTCT
>CAVHUZ010000103.1:0-7291 GCA_963639545.1 Bacteroidaceae bacterium | reverse complement strand
ATGACTTGATACAGAATAGCGATAACATTTCGCCGAAGCATTGTTCAGCCTATAGGAAGCTGAAAGAAGATGTATCAGATATGTTCTGAACTTATCTTTTACGTCATTCGGTATGCTTTGAGCCATCAAGGGATAAGGAATGACATTGCAAAGGAGGCACTTCTGAAACAAAAATCAATTTATTTTTAGATGAAAATTAATTTGATTTTCTAGGAAAAATAAATTGATTTTCCTGCTCATAGGTATTTAATCAAGATCTGAAACTATCATTTGATAACGTGAAGAAGCATTTATCAAATGACAAAGGAGAACCTATCATCCTCGCTAACAAAATTTATAACATACATAACTATAAGCTACGCTTTATGCAAGGAAACGGTCTTTGCGCGTTAAATTATTATAATTTATTCACATTTCAGCATATTTTATTACAATATTTTTTACATTTGCACTCGGTAAGAAGATAAGACCTCTGCTAAGATGGCTCTGCATAATGCTACAGTTCCCTAACCACCTTTAATAAGATTAACCCATAAAAGAAATGGGTATTTGTTTATTTTCTTAATCATGAAAAGAACAAAGTTTTTTGTTGCGGCTACTGCATTGGTGTGTAGCCTCATGTTTTCTCAAACAGCATCAGCTTACAAGTATTACGTCACTCTAAAAGATGGAACTCAGATTATGTTTCAAACGAGTAGCAAACTCCAAGCTATAAGCATCTTTAGAGCTAATTTTACCGAAGGGGTTCTCACTTCTCGTCCTGGTGGTGGATACATTGACCATCAGTAAGGATTCATTGCGAGCTGCGATATCGGCTATACGGTCACTTTATATATCACCCACCTTTTTATACGATTGTTTTCTTATAAAGAAGAAAAGTTATGAGGCTGTTACTTACTATATTATTTGCGTTTTCCACATGCATTGCCAATGCCCAAATTCAAAGCACAGATGGTGGTATGTCGGCTTATCGAAAAATAAAAACGATTAACTTTGGAACTGCCAACGTTGTGGCTTACTATAAGGTGGAATACTTGAAAGATTCTACACAAATCGGAAAATACACCGAAGCACAAACCGTCTTACAGATCTCAGACCGGTATCTTTGCTTCGGAGATTACTATCTGCAAATGGCTGACTCATTGGAAATGAACATCGGCAGAACCCATAAAAGCATGAACCCATCCGACGCAGATAGATGGGAATGGGCAGCACAGAAAATAAATTTCTTTACTAAGGTGGTGTATGATCTTCAAAAAGACTCAATCAGAGTGCAACTATATACGGGTCTAAGAGATTACGAATACACCAGTCATCAACCCACATTAGACTGGAAACTGCAGCCTGGCGACTCCATTATCAACCACATGCCATGCAAGAAAGCCACCTGTTGCTATGCAGGAAGAAAGTATATCGCATGGTACACAGAAACGATTCCCTTGCCTTATGGCCCATACGTGTTTCAAGGTCTGCCTGGCTTGATCATGGATATCCGTGATACTAAGAACAACTGGATCTTCTCCAACAATGGTTTCAGAGAGGTACAAGCTCCCGAACCGCTTTATCTGTACAAAAAGGGATTTATCAGTGGAGATGTCAAGGTAACTACTAGAGAGAAAGCGCTTGCCGCACTGAGAAATGAAACGGAGAACAAGGATAATCTCTTCTTGGAAACGGCAGGCGTACAAGTGCTAAAGAATGGCAAGTGGAGCAACCTAGAAGCCAATAAGCCTCATTCGCCAAGTAATCTATTAGAACTGGAATGGTAATGGTAATGACGAGAAAAATCTCCGTTTGGTTGTTACTTCTTCTTGCCTTTGTCACGACAAAAGCACAGGCGCAGCACGAGGAGAGCATCCAAGGCTTGTACGGAGTGGTTTCTGCTCCTGACGGGAATAAGATTGGGCGGGTTATCTGTCGGCTAGAAGATGCCAACGATTCATTGCTCACATACACCTTGACTAACAACCAAGGAGCGTACCATCTTCCTATCCATCCACAAGCAAGTAAACTCACTTTCAGCTCGATAGGTTACGACCAAATAGTCATTCCTTTATCTCCTAACCAATATTGTTATAACGTGACCCTATCGAAAAGAATGTATAAGCTTGACGAAGTCACCGTGACAATTGCCCCAATAGAACGACATAAAGACACATTAAACTATAATGTAGGGGCCTTTATTCAGAAAGAAGATGCCAACATAGAAGATGTACTCAAACGATTACCGGGCATTGAAGTGACAGCCAATGGAGATATCACCTACCAAGGGAAAAGCATCAACAAACTAAACATAGAAGGAATGGACTTGATGGGTGACAAATACAATCAAGCCACGAAGAATATGCCCGCATCTGCTGTATCACAGATACAAGTCATGGAAAACGATCAACCCATTCGCGCACTGAATGGAGCGGTTAAGAACAACCATGCGACCCTCAATATCCGATTGAAAAAGGGGTATAAGCTGAAACCTTTCGGGGAGATAGAAGGAGGTATAGGAAAAGGACAGAATTGTATTTGGGCTAACACTGCAACCGCTATACAGGTTAAACCTAAAGATCAGTTGCTGATCACGGGTACAATGGACAATCGAGGCATCGGACTATCTTCATTGACCACAGACATGGCCAGCAACGACCGATTGTACAACAACGAGCCGCTTCCGCCATTGATCACGTCAGACATAACGAATGTAATGATCCCTACCTCACCACTTTATTACCTTGACAACCATTCTTATTTTGTTGGAGCTAACTATCTGCACGCTTTCACAAAGTATTCTACCATCCGATTCAACTTGTTATACAACCACGAGCGCATCCTACGCAATGATACATTGCACAATCAGTATATTGCTAATGATACGATATCGGTCTCACAGCGAGAAGCGTCCCGCTACTCTTCTAACATCGCCAAGGCTCAGGTACGCTATGAACTCAACCTACCTAGCATCTATCTAGAGGACATTTTGACTAGCAACACGACTTGGAACAAGGCTAATGCGATAATCTCGGCAAACGATGAAAACATAAAACAAGACATATCTCAGCGACCTTTCACAGTGCAAAACGGTCTGAATGGACATATCAAGATCGGTAATCAGATACTCTCTTTTTCTTCTATTGCAAGATTCTTCAACGCAAAGGAGCACCTGGAATTGTCATATAACGAGGACGAAGAGGAGAAACAAAACACTCATCTATCTAATTGGTTTATGCGTCACCGCCTCATGTATTCTTTCCGCTTATGGGGCAACACTTTTAATATGGCGTACATTTTAGAGAATAAGCACAACCACCTAACAAGCGATGAGGCTACAACGGAGCATGAAAGTCACTATTGGCTCCACACATTGGAGCCTTCTTACACTATAGGTTTCAGCAAGGGCGATCTGACTATCAATGTTCCGATAGAATATATAGCTTACATCATCAAAAACAAGGCCTATCACCAATGCCTCGTAGCACCATCTGTCGACCTTAATATCAAGATAACACCATCCTTAATAGGCAACTTGGCTATGGGCTATAACCAAGACGTCAATACAAACGACTTAAATTATAAGGGCTTTCTATACAACAATTACCGCACGCTAACCGTGGGGATAGATAGCATTGATGGAAGCAACACTGCAACGGCAAACGTCCGACTATCCTATCTGAACACCTTCAACCTACTCTCTATGAACTTGTTTCTAGGTTGGTCCAAGCAAAGCCGTAACTATATGCAAGACCTTTGGTACACGAATGTATTCACGCTTATCCGCCCATTGTGGATGAACAATAATCATACTTCATATAGCGCTTCCTATAATATCAAGAAAGCGTTCCGTGCAATAGGCCTTGAGATGAGTTATGCGCTAAGATATGCATGGAATAAAAGAAAGGTAAGCCAAAATGACATCACGGACAATGTTCAGTATCAAGCCATTTCAAGCACATTAAAGGCAGAATGGAACAAGATGACGTGGGTTCACCTAACCTTAACGGGAGGGTATAATCTCCATTGGAAAGCGTATGACCTATTCTCTGCTTCGCACAATAAGCTGGGGGATTACGAATATATGATCAAGACAGATCTCTTTCCATGCAAGACGATACAAGCATACCTCGACTATTCGGTCATCGATCACGAAATCACGTCAAGCAATCATGCTGTGGCAAGATTTGTCAACTGTGGCTTTAAGTGGAACATCAATAAACGACTCCGACTGAAAGGCAGCATTGTCAACCTGCTAAACACGAAGGAGTATCAAGAATCTAGTTTCGAAGGTTCCAACTATATCTATTATGCCGTACCGCTACGGGGACGCGAAATGATGATGGCGCTGAACTATAGTTTCTGACACCTTCATTTACCATCCAACAGCTTCCTGGTAGTTAGAAATCGATCTTGATTCGGCCATTAATCTGTCTTCCGGTAAGATAATTAGGCACAGCGTATTGCTGACCGGCCACATCGGTTACCCAATAATAGCTATTCACATTGTTGATACCGAAGAGGTTGAGACAGTCTACACCCAACCAAACGTCTTTGATGATAGATTTCTTGTCGCCTTCACGATTATCATAGAGCAAGTAACTCATACCTATATCTGCACGTTTATAGGCTGGCGCACGGAAGGTATTGTTCTCTAGCTCGCGGTGAGGAGCAGAGAAAGGAAGTCCGTCAGCATAAGCGAGCTTTAGACTCATGCGCCAACGCTTGGTTCCTGGGAAATAATCAGTAAAGAAGAGGTTCACCGCATAACGTTGATCAGTAGGAAGCGGTATCGACTTACCATTGAGTTTCATGCTGGTATTCATAAGGCTGAACGTCAACCAAGAGTCGGCATCTGGCACAAACTCGCCAAAGAGTTTCAAGTCAAGACCTGCGGCATGACCTGTGGTCTGCTGATCACTGAAGTAGGTCACCTTCACGTTATCCACCGTATAAGGTGTCAGACGTGATAACGCCTTATAATAGACCTCTGCTGAGAACTTGAACGGTCGACCTTTCATATTGAATCGATAATCCATAGAGGCAATAGCATGAATGGATCGCTGTGCCTTGACATTGGTATTCAGACTGGCATAGGTGACATGATTGAGGGTAGTGGTGTCACGAAGCTCCTTAAAGAAAGGCGCTTGATAATAGAGTCCGGTGGCAAGGCGGAAGGTCAGATTGCGGTTCCATCCAGGAGTGATAGTAAGTGAAGCGCGTGGCGACACAAGGCTCTCACCATTGAAGTCCCAATGAGAGAAACGCACACCATAGTTGAGCGAAAAGAGCGTGGGCACAGAGTCGCGCGTCTGGAAGTTCCAACTGTCTTGCAAGTAAGCCTCAATGCGGCTGCTGTTGAGCTCATTCTTGGCACGCATCGAATAGTAAAGGTTCAAGTCGCTACCCGTGTGAGGCACATTGTAACCGGCAGAGTCACGATATTCATACTCGTTAGAGTTTTCCTCGATGCGCTCCAACTTATAAGTCAAAGCGCCTTCCACCTGGTGATGCGCACTGCGGTGTGTTCCCATCAACTTGAAGCTACCCACAGAGGCCTTTAGATAGTCGCGTGAGTGCTGCATATATGTTCCTACACCTAAGTTGTCAGATGTCTCGGTCTGCGTGAGCCAATATTGTCCCTGTATGTCATAGCGCTCCTGCTCCTTGGTTTGGAACGCAGAAGCAAGCAGAGAGATATTGGTATTGCCGTTACCAAAGATGCGCGAAATCTTCAAGCTACCAAAGAAGGTACGGAACACATCCTTCTCTTGACCATCAAAATAGACCTTGAAGTTCTTGACATTCTCCATCGTGCCAAAGTTGGTTTCACGATCTTCGGGGGTGAAGTCGTAATGGCTATCGGAGATGTTTCCAATGAAATCCACCTGCCAACGCTTGTTGGGTTTCCAGCTTAGGTAGGTTTGGTAGTCAACAAAACTAGGTTTGTATTCGCCCTTTGTCTCTAGAGAACCTAGGAGATAACTGTTGGTCTTATAGCGCAAACCATGAGTCCAAGTCAATTTCTTTGTAGCTAAGCCAAAGTAAGCACTCGCCCCCAACAATGAGGCAGAGATGCTGGCTTCTGTCTTAGCTGGGCGCTTATAGGTGATGTCAAGAGCAGAACTCATCTTATCACCATACTTAGCCTCGAAGCCACCGGTTGAGAAGCCAACGTTGGCCACCATATCTGGATTGATCACAGAGAGTCCTTCTTGTTGTCCGCTACGTACAAGGAAGGGGCGGAACACTTCTACGTTGTTGATATAAACTGAGTTCTCATCGAACGCACCTCCTCGCACATTGTATTGAGACGAAAGCTCAGAATGGGTAGACACACCCGCTTGCGTTTGTATCATATCCTCCACAGCATTACCTGAGGCTGAAGGTGCGCCTTCGTTCTTCTTGATATCAATCTGCTCGGTAGTACCATGTCGCACCTGTTTACCTTCCACCACCACTTCACCTAGGGCATTATCGTCAGCTAGTTGGATAATCAGCGTTTGCTTACCCTGAGGATGCACCAGCACACGCGTCTTGGTGCGGTAGCCTATCATAGAGTAGCGTACCTTGACAGAGTCGGCGCTTTGCAAGGTCATATTATATTCGCCCTTGAGGTTGGTCATCACTAGCTTACCTTGTGCGACAACCATAACCGAAGCCAGTTCGATGGGATTACCTTCGGTATCGGTCACCTTACCTTGGAGCGTGAAAGTTTGCGCCATAGTCATTTGAGCCATTAGCGCAAACACGAATATCGTGAATAGTTGAATCGTTCTGCTTTTAATCATACTTATATAAACGTAGCTTCGGGTAGTTTATTGTATAGGGATACACCTTTCCATAGGCTTTAAGAACAAAGCGGGCCATGTCTTGATAAAACATTCGCCTTATATTATAAATAGGTGAAACCATGATTGGAATGAAAAAAGAATGATTTTTATAGAAAAAACATTCAAAAACATTTGGTGGAACAAACAAGTATTATTACCTTTGCATCCGCATTCGAGAACGATGCTTGGCAATTAGCTGGATATCCATGGAAGGATGGGTGAGTGGCTGAAACCACCAGTTTGCTAAACTGACGTACGAGTTTATCGTACCGGGGGTTCGAATCCCCCTCCTTCCGCCAGTAAGTTTCTCAAAGTGCAACGCTAACGGTCGGTTCATCTAACGGTTAGGATACAAGATTCTCAATCTTGGCATACGAGTTCGATTCTCGTACCGACTACAAAAAATAGGATTTCAATTTCTTTGAAATCCTATTTTTATTTTCAACACACCACCTATCTGTTACAGTAAATGGTAT
>CAVHUZ010000102.1:6987-7753 GCA_963639545.1 Bacteroidaceae bacterium | reverse complement strand
CCCCGCAGCAGCGCCTCTTCCTGAGTTTTAGGTCAATGCCAATAATAAGTATAAAACTATTAAATATGAAAACAAAATTTATTATTCTAGCCCTCCTTCTGCCCTTAACGACATGGGCACAAAGTATTTCCATAATAGGAGACTCCTATTCTACCTATGAAGATTTCATGACACCCGCAACGAATGAATTGTGGTATTATGCCAAGAATGATACTGCAAAGACAGATGTAAGTAGCGTTAAGCAAACATGGTGGTGGAAATTGTGTAATGATAATGGCTATAAGCTAATGGTAAACAACTCATACAGCGGTTCTACCATTGGCTATCATGGTTACGATAATAATAACTATGCTCGCCGTTCGTTCATTACTCGTATGAATAACATCGGCCGTCCCGATATTATTCTTATTTTTGGCGCAACCAATGATAGCTGGGCTGGTGAGGCCGTGGGGGAATATAAATGGGCCGACTGGCATGAAGCTGATTTTTGGACATTCCGTCCTGCATGTGCTTATATGTTGGATTATCTGACATTGCATCACCCTAATGTACCTATTTATTTTATAATAAACTCAGAATTGCGTACAGATATCACCGAGAGTATCCTTAAGATATGTGCCCATTATGGGGTTGAGCCGATTCAGTTGAAGTCAATTGATAAGAAAAGTGGACATCCTTCTGTAAAAGGAATGGAAGCTATTGCTAAGCAAGTGGCACAAGCAATTAAGAAGTAATAACGATAGTTTGCTTATACGATGCAATGGAT
>CAVHUZ010000102.1:0-6977 GCA_963639545.1 Bacteroidaceae bacterium | reverse complement strand
AGGTAAAACATATAAATAATAGAAACTTAACCATAATTATGAAGAAGTCAATAGTAGCAATGACAGCTCTTTGTGCAGTAGTCGCATTAAGCAGTTGCAGTTCGTCTAAAGAAAGTGCCTTTAAGAAGGCGTATGATAAATACAAGACACAGCCTCAAAATACCTATGCAGAAACTACTACGGAAACTCAAGTTCCTGTGGTTACTCCTGTTGAAGAACCCACTAATACTGCTCCCGTGACAGATAATTACGAGAATGAATCAGTACGTCGTGAAAGTCTTGATGTTGTAAATGGAGCTGGACTTAGCAACTATAGTGTTGTTGTTGGTTCGTTTGGTGTGCGTGCAAACGCTGAAGGTCTTCAGCAACGCCTTAAAAACGCAGGATATGATGCTCGTCTTGCATACAACTCTGCTAGAAACATGTATCGCGTGATAGCATCAAGCTATGATAGCAAGGCAGCGGCTGTGCAGAGTCGCAACCAGTTGCGCTCACAATATCCTGATGCTTGGCTCTTGGCTAAGTAATGGGACGCATTCTATCTATTGATTACGGCAAACGACGCACGGGATTGGCAGTGACCGATCCCCTGCGTCTGATTGCTAATCCCCTTGAAACTATACAAACTACAAATCTTTTGGCATATCTTCAAAGCTACTGCGCAAAAGAAGACGTGGAACACGTGGTCATAGGTCGTCCTACGATGGTAAATGGGCAACCTAGCGAGAACTTGCATCGTGTTGAGATGTTTGTTAGGCTATGGAAAAGTAAGATGCCATCAATACCAATCAGTTATTACGACGAACGATTCACTTCGGTGTTGGCTCATCAAGCAATTATAGATAGTGGGGTTAAGAAAAAAGTTAGAAGAACAGATAAAGGGCTTGTAGATAAGATATCTGCAGCCATTATTCTAGAAGATTATCTCAAATCTCAAGGTCGCTAAGCCTAAGAAATGGTATAGCGACCTTTTATTAAATGTATTAATAAAATCGTTTTATAGTAAATATGATATTACCTATTTATACATACGGGCAACCTGTTCTGCGTAAACAGGCAAAGGATATAGATTCCGACTATCCAGAACTCTCTCAACTTATCGAGAATATGTACGAAACTCTTTCTGCAAGTGAGGGTATAGGATTGGCTGCACCGCAGATAGGACGTGATATACGCCTTGTTGTGATCGATTTAGATGTACTCAAGGAAGATTTGCCCGAATATGAAGGCTTCCGCCATGCTTTTATCAATCCTCATATTTTGGGATATGATGAAGAAGCTCCTCGTGATACAATGGAAGAGGGGTGCTTGTCAATCCCTGGTATACATGAGAAAGTTACGCGTCCTACACGTGTTCATGTTTCATATATGGATGAGCTGTTTCAGAAGCATGATGAATGGGTCGGAGGTTATCTGGCTCGTGTAATGCAACACGAGTTTGATCATCTTGATGGAACTATGTTCGTGGATAGAGTGGCACCATTGCGTAAAAGCCTTATAATGGGCAAACTTAAATCCATTCAGAAAGGAAAGTTTCGTTGTGCATATCGCGTGAAAGTGCCTAGATAAAAGCATAAATAGATTTCTACATCACTTGTGCGGTTCGCATGCGAGTTGTTTATAAAGGAAGCGTCTGATAAAAGATGTGCTGAATTTGTGCAAGAATAAAGAAATAGTTGTATCTTTGCAACCAATAATTGATTTTTAAAAACTAATTTGTATCATGGTTAAAATCACTTTCCCCGATGGCTCTGTTCGTGAATACGAACAAGGGGTTACCGGTTTGCAAATCGCAGAGAGTATTTCACCTGCTCTCGCCCGTGACGTTGTATCTTGCGGGATTAACGGTGAAACAACAGAACTTAATCGTCCAATAAATGAAGACGCAACGATTGCGCTTTACAAGTTTGCCGACGAAGAAGGAAAACACACCTTTTGGCATACTTCTGCACACCTTTTGGCAGAAGCGCTCAAAGAACTCTATCCTGGCATCCAATTCGGTTTCGGTCCTGCAATTGAGAATGGATTCTTCTATGATGTAATGCCTGCTCCAGGTCAGACCATCTCTGAAAACGATTTTCCGAAGATTGAAGCTAAGATGAAAGAGCTTGCTAAGAATGATGAACCTGTTGTGCGTCATGATGTTTCAAAGGCTGATGCAGTAAAAGCCTTTACTGAAGACGGACAGACATACAAGGTTGAGCATATCGAGCAAGACTTGGAAGACGGCACTATCTCAACATATACACAAGGCAACTTTACAGACCTTTGTCGTGGTCCTCACCTTGTTTCTACAGGAGCAATTAAAGCTATTAAGATTACAAGTGTAGCAGGTGCTTTCTGGAGAGGAGATGCTAAACGCGAGCAGATGACTCGTATCTATGGTATCAGCTTCCCTAAGAAAAAGCTTTTGGACGAGTATCTTGTAATGCTTGAAGAGGCTAAGAAGCGTGATCATAGAAAAATAGGTAAAGAGATGGAACTCTTTATGTTCTCTGATCGTGTTGGTCGCGGCTTGCCTATTTGGCTTCATAAAGGTACGCAATTGCGTTTACGCTTGCAAGACCTTCTTCGCAACATACATAAAGTTTACAACTATCAAGAGGTGATTACGCCAGGCATAGGGTCTAAGAATCTTTATGTTACTTCAGGCCATTATGCACACTATGGTAAAGATGCTTTCCAGCCAATCCATACTCCAGAAGAGGATGAAGAATATATGCTTAAGCCTATGAACTGTCCTCATCATTGCGAGGTGTATGCGCGTAAACCTAGATCATACAAGGATTTACCCCTTCGCATAGCTGAGTTCGGTACAGTCTTCCGTTATGAGAAGAGCGGTGAGCTTCATGGTTTGACTCGTGTTCGTACCTTTACTCAAGATGACGCGCATATCTTTGTACGTCCCGATCAGGTTAAGGCTGAATTTGAGATTGTTATTGACATCATTCAGAAAGTATTTGGTACGTTTGGATTTGATAATTACGAGGCTCAAATATCTTTGCGTGATCCCGAAGATAAAGAAAAGTATATTGGTAGCGATGAGATTTGGGAAGTAAGCGAAAACGCTATTCGTGAAGCATGTCGTGAGAAAGGACTTAAAGCACGTGAAGAGATAGGTGAAGCAGCTTTCTATGGACCTAAGCTCGATTTCATGGTTAAGGATGCCATTGGACGTCGTTGGCAGCTTGGCACAATTCAGGTCGATTACAATCTTCCTGCTCGTTTCAAGCTTGAGTACACTGCTGAAGATAATTCAAAGAAGACGCCAGTGATGATTCACCGTGCACCTTTTGGATCTCTTGAGCGTTTCACGGCAGTGCTTATTGAGCATACTGCGGGCCACTTCCCACTTTGGTTGACCCCTGATCAAGTAGCAATCCTTCCCATTTCGGAGAAATACAATGAGTATGCTGCGCATGTAAAGGCATGCTTTGATAAGGCAGATGTACGTGCGTATATCGATGATCGAAATGAAAAGATTGGTCGAAAGATTCGCGATAATGAGGTGCGCCGCGTACCTTATATGGTAATTGTTGGCGAAAAAGAATCTTCAGACGGACTTGTTTCTATGCGTAAGCAGGGTGGTGGAGAGCAAAGCACGATGACCATCGAACAGTTTGTTCAGCGCATCAATGATGAGGTGGCAAGTCAGTTGGCTGGAGTCAAGTAACCATTCAAAATGAGACAACTACTTAGAGCGTTATTTTGACGCCTAATAAAAATAAAAAAGGAATTACATTGCTTTTATGGCAACGTGGTTCCTTTTAGTGTAAATAGAGTTTTGTGTAACTTAAATGCATTATTCTTCTTTGTGTAGGAGGACGTTATAAGAAACAAAACTTGCTTAATATCAAGAAGAAAATAAACCTTTAAAAATTTGCTACTTCGCAAAAAAAGTAGTACTTTTGCAGCCGATTTTGAACAAGAATAGCTTAATGAAGAATGACAAAATGAAATTCCAGTACCGTGTGAATGAGAAAATTCACGTTCGGGAAGTGCGAGTAGTATCTGATGATGGTGCTGAGGTGATGCCTACAAAGAAGGCTCTTGAATTGGCACGTAAACAAGGTGTGGACCTTGTTGAAATCTCTCCTAATGCTCAGCCACCTGTTTGTCGCTTGATAGACTATTCTAAGTTCCTTTATCAGCAGAAGAAACGTCAGAAGGAAATGCGTCAGAAGCAGGTAAAGCAAGAAATCAAAGAGATTCGCTTCGGACCTCAAACGGATGAGCACGACTATCAGTTTAAGCTTAAGCATGCACAAGAGTTCCTTAATGAAGGTAATAAGGTGCGCGCCTATGTGTTCTTTAGAGGTCGTTCTATCTTGTTTAAAGAGCAAGGAGAGGTTTTGCTATTGCGTTTCGCTAATGATTTGGAAGATTACGGAAAGGTTGAACAGCTACCAAAGTTGGAAGGTAAGAAGATGTTCCTCTACCTCGCGCCAAAGAAGGTGGGTGTAGCAAAGAAGAGTCAACAAAAGCGTGATCGCGAAGAAGCTCAAGCTAATGCGAAGATTGCAGAACAAAAAGCCAAAGAGGAGCAAGACGCCAAGACAGCAGAGTCGGGAGGTCTTTTCGCAAATGCAAAGAATGGCTTAGATGCTCTTAAGAAGCTCACAGAGGAATAGTTTCACTTTGTTGTGACTAATCAGAATAAACTAAGGAGCGCGTAACGTCCTGGTATATACGTTGCCGCTAATAATAATAACAATTCAAAACTGTTTAAAAAATGCCAAAACAAAAGACAAATTCCGGTGCTAAAAAGCGTTTCAAACTCACCGGTACAGGTAAGATTAAGAGACATCACGCTTACCACAGTCACATCTTGACTAAAAAGACAAAGAAACAAAAGAGGAATCTCGTTCATCAGGCTATCGTTGATCGTACTAACCTCAAGCAAGTTCGTGATTTGCTAAACTTGCGTTAATCTAATTAGTCAAACAATTTAAAAAGAAAGAAAACTATGCCAAGATCAGTAAATCATGTTGCTTCTAAAGCAAAAAGAACTAGAATTCTTAAGCAGACCAAAGGTTACTATGGTGCTCGTAAGAATGTTTGGACGGTAGCCAAGAATACTTATGAAAAAGGTTTGACATATGCTTACCGTGATCGCCGAAACAAGAAACGCAACTTCCGCGCTTTGTGGATTCAGCGTATCAACGCAGCAGCTCGCCTTTATGAAATGAGTTACAGCCAGTTGATGGGTGCTTTGCATAAGAAAGGTATCGAGATTAACCGTAAGGTTCTCGCTGACCTCGCTCTTAACAACCCTGAAGCATTCAAGGCTATTGTAGACCAGGCAAAGTAATTGAATTAGGTCAATCTCTAAACGGATATAGCTCCATAAGAGTTTCGTCGAAACTCTTATGGAGTTTTTTTTGTTTGGTGTTTGAACGAAATGGTAAGTTGTACCTCAAACCATAATTTTCCGTGCAAATGCAACGCTAACTGGTTAAGGTTGTATTTGCATTTCGAATGCAGTTGATTCCAGACGCGAGAAGAATTGCAAAGTTGTATGCGAACTTTATTTGTTCTCGCGACTGATGATTTGATAGATAGATGGCGTCATGCCTTTAATATTTTTGAATGCTCTGATAAAGCTGGCGGCATTACGGTAACCCACGCTTTCGTAAATCGTCTTGATGGTATAGTGTTCGTAATTTTGGTCAGTGAGCATCTTGCAAGCCTCTTTTACCCTATACTCGTTCAGAACGTTCTTGAAGCTTTTGCCATATTTCTCATTGATTACAGTTGATACATATTTAACATTCGATTCTACCAGTTCTGCCATCTTTACAATGCTGAAATCCACGTCAGAGATGATAGATAGATTCTCGAATACGTGTGTGATATCAATAAGCAACTGTTGCTTTTGGTCTATAGGTATACTATAAAGCGACTTAGAAGGCTCTTGGGGTTCAGAGGTTTCGGAGTTGTGTTTCTGTTGTTCAAGTTTGATTATTTCCTTATCGTTATTTACAACGATGGTTTGTGCCTTCCTTAGAGCTTTGTTCTTTCCAACGATTACCAGTAATAAGAATATAAGGATTATGGATAAGGCGGCAACGACAGAAATACCTAAGGTCAGCGTGTTGATTTTGTGCTGATGTTGATCAGTTTCAAACTTGTATAAATCGTTCTGCAACGCAAAGAATTTCTGCATATTGTAAACGCCTGCGCTTTGTTTATAGTACTTTTCCAAATACTCGTAAGCCGAATCCTTATCGTTTTGGCCAACATAAGCGTCAGCTAGCATCTTATATGCATTCAGCGTCAGTTCTTTATCTTTCAGTCTCAATGCTTGAGTTAGGCAAGCTTTTCCCACGTTTACAGCTTCAGTGTATCGATGTTGCAATACCATGATGTTGCCTATCTCGCTATTTTGAAACAGTTTGAAAGTGTCATTCAACTTGTTTTTTTGTGCATACGCTAGCGCTTCTTTATGAATCTGGATAGCTTCGGGGTAGTTGCCTATGCATTTCATGATACGAGCGTGCTCGTATAAGCAGAAGTATTTATGCCTTTTCCAATCTTTAGGCGGAGTCATTTGGGTGAGTAGCTTGTAATACTTTCGTGCATTGACAGAGTCGTTTGCGTTGCAATAATAGGTGACATAATTGGATAAGAAAGATGAAATAGCTTTAGCGTCATTGAGCTTTATAGAGAGGTTATAACCTATCTTGTTGTATTGTAGGCTGCCTCCAACGTTTCCAAATCCGTTATATAGAATACTTATATTGCCTGCGCTTCGCATAGCAAGATAGTCGTCCGATTCGTTTTTAGCAGCAATGAGAGCTTTTATATAATACTGTAATGCCATTAACGAATTGTCAGCTTTTTTGCAACTATCAGCTTTGGCGATGATTCGTTGGGCTTCAGTAGAGTGGTTAGAACATGACTGAAAGGCGAATGTTAGTACAATAATAGTAAAATATATTATTTTCTTTATAGCTATCATAATGTAAGTATATATT
>CAVHUZ010000101.1:0-7927 GCA_963639545.1 Bacteroidaceae bacterium | reverse complement strand
TTATTAATGTAATGATGCCGTCAAAGTTAATAAATATAATTAAAGAGAATGCAACTATTTATCTAAAAATTGCATTCTCTTAGTCAAATATCTTTAACGGCCACTTAAATATAGTCAAGAAATTAGAGTAATGGGGATAAAAGATGCGCCACCCAACCCACAAATCGTTTCCAAGGTGTGCGCCATTGTTTCCACTTCTCTGGGGTTAGAAGGAATGAGTCTTGCTTCTGTTGCTCAAAAAGAGTGTCTAGTTCACGCGTTGTACAAGGATCTATAATAACTGCATTTTCTTCTCTATCCCAACGCAAACTACGTGCATTAAGGTTAGCAGATCCCACAGTGCAAAACTTGCCATCTACCATAATAACTTTGGTATGATGAAACCCTGGTTGGTATATCCACACTTGGCACCCTGCTTTCATGAGCAAATGTGCATTGTAAAAGCCGCAATCTGGTGTAAGAGGAATGTCGCTACGTTCACTCAAAAGTATTTCCACTTTCACTCCACGCTTAACGGCTCGCTTGAATGCTTTTATCAGTTTTCGATTGAGCGTGAAGTAAGGGTTAATCAACTTTATACTGTCCCTTGCATTTTCAATTGCTCTTAAGTAAAAGAACCGAATAATCTCGTTACTAGTATGTGGTTCGCGATTGATTATACCCACCATTTTTTGGTGAGCCGTAATAGTTGTATCTGGTTTGAGTCCTTTTACATAGTCAGCATCACTTACTCCACGATAATACTGCGGCCCATGTATATCTTGATGAGTAACTATACGCCACATTCGCAAGAATATTGTTTGCAGAGTATTAACTTCTTCTCCTTCAATACGACAATGCATGTCATGCCAACTTCCTACCGCTGGTGTACCATGAATATAATAGTCGGCTACGTTCATGCCTCCCGTATAAGCAATTTTACCATCAATAATCACAATCTTACGATGGTCTCGATTAAAAGCGTCTTGAAACCATGGAAAGCGCATCGGCTTAAATTCATAGATTTCAATACCCATTTGTCTAATCTGTTCAAGATGCTTGCGCTTCATAGGTTGGTTGTTACTGGCATTACCAAAACCATCGAAGATAGCACGCACCTCTACCCCATCCTTAGCTCTACTAGCAAGGTGACTTATCAGCACCTTATTAATAGAGTCATTTCTGAAATTAAAATACTCTAAATGTATACTTGAGCGCGCTTGATCAATAGCCTTCAAGAGATCAGTAAACTTTTCTTGACCATTGGTAAGCAACACCACAGAGTTGTTTTGCGAAAATCGAACACCCTTAGTACGTAAATCTGACACAATTGCCGAGTCAGACCGTTCTTCATCAGAAAGGTCCTTATCTTCAAAGGAAGTCGCATGTGTTGACTGTGCAACAACCTGAATGCTTATAAACAATAAATATAGGAAGTATAAAAACTTTTTCAATATTTTTCAATCTAAGACATTAATGAATACTAGAGCAACTATAATGATCTACTATTCCAACCAAACGATTCTGTTTGTCAACCACTAGTACTGAATGGACCTTATATTTGTTCATTATCTTCTGAACCTCAAAGATTTTTGTTTCAGGAGTAACCATCTTGGGTGTTCGTGTCATTATGTCACTGACGGTATGATCGAAGAACTGCGCTTGCCAACGTTCCATAGCTCGGCGAATATCTCCATCAGTGATAATACCGCACACCTTCCCTTCGTTAAGTGCAACGCCCAAGCCTAATTTGCCTTTGCTTACATGTATAATCGCTTCTCCCAAATGCATAGTCTCAGGGATGATTGGTAGATTATCCTCTCGCATGACATCCCCGGCTGTTGTTAACAGTCGTTTCCCTAATTCACCTCCAGGATGGAATTGGGCAAAGTCACGTGGTTTAAAATTGCGCACTTCCATAAGCGCTATTGCAAGAGCATCCCCCATAACCAAAGCTGCAGTTGTAGAACTTGTTGGAGCGAGATTGAGAGGACAAGCCTCTTTCTCTACTTTCACTTGAATATGAACCGTAGAATACTTAGCCAACAAGGAGTTAGGGTTTCCGCTCATGCCGATAATAGGAACCTTCATATGCAGAACCATTGGCACAAAACGCAACAACTCATCTGTCTGTCCAGAATTAGACAGTGCCAATACCACATCGTCAGGAGTCATCACCCCAAGGTCACCATGATAAACATCTAGGGGATTAATATAAAAAGCTGGGGTTCCTGTTGATGCTAGCGTTGCAGCGATTTTTGCCCCAATATGTCCACTCTTACCAACTCCTGTTACTATGATTTTTCCCTTGCAATGATACATCAAGCTAACAGCCTCATCAAAGCTTTCATCCAACTGATCTATCAACTTTAAGGTAGCTTCACTTTCTTGCTTTATCGTATCTATCGCATACTGTCTCACATTGTTGAAACGTTCGTTTATTGTTGCCATACTAAAGTAATTTTTTCTTAAATGATTCTCTAAGGGTCGCTCGTTTGGTCTTTACGCCCATTCACTGAGTTCAAGCCAACGCAATTCTTTCTCATCAAGCAATTCTTTCACTTCAGGCAATCGTTTAGATAACGTCGTTAACTGATTGATATCCAACATGCCTGTACAAAGTTGTTGCTCTATCGACTTCTGTTCTTCCTCTAGTTTTTCTATATCTTTAGAAAGCTGCTCAAGCTCCATTTTCTCCTTGTAGGATAGCTTACGACGAGTGTCATGATGGTAATCGGCTTTCTTTGCCTTTGCTTTAACCATCGTTACTTCATCGTCTTTACTTTTCAACTTTTGATATTCTCTATACTGTGTATAATTTCCAGGGAAATCTTTAATTTTTCCTTCGCCCTTAAACACCAATAGGTGATCCACAACCTTATCTGTAAAATATCTGTCGTGGGAAATAATAATGACACAACCAGGGAAATCTTGCAAATATTCCTCAAGCACTTGTAGCGTCTGAATATCTAGATCGTTGGTAGGCTCATCAAGCACCAAGAAATTAGGATTACGCATCAAGACCATACACAGATACAATTTTCGCTTCTCTCCACCACTTAGTTTATACACATAATTGTGCTGCTCCTCTGGAGAGAAAAGGAAATAGTTTAGGAATTGAGAGGCCGTCATGCGTCTACCACCTCCTAAATCTATATACTCTGCAATGTCTTTGATGATATCAATGACCTTTTGATCTTCTCTGAACGTTAGTCCTTCTTGAGAGAAATAGCCAAACTTGACCGTTTCACCAATATCAAAGCGTCCGCTATCGGGTGCTACTTTCCCCAGTAGCAATTTGACGAATGTAGATTTTCCCGTACCATTCTTTCCAACGATACCCATTTTCTCGTATCGCGCAAAGTTGTAATAAAAATCTTTTAAGATAATCTTTTCACCTTGAACCGTCGGAAATGATTTGGACACATATTGACTTTCAAATATCTTACTACCAATATAGACATTAGAACTCTTCAGCCGTATTTGTCTTTCCTCAATACGTTGCTTTGCACGAGCTTCTAGGTCATAAAAGGCTTCTTCGCGATATCGCGCTTTATGAGCTCTAGCCTGAGGTTGGCGTCGCATCCAATCCAGTTCCTTACGGTACAGGTTATTGGCACGAGCTATCTCTGCTCGTTGATTATCAATACGTTCCTGGCGCTTTTCCAAGTAGTAAGAGTAATTTCCTCGATAGGTATATATCGTATGATTATCTATTTCAAGTATCACCTTACATACATGATCCAAGAAATAACGATCATGTGTAACCATCAATAACGTCTTATTACCATAGGATAGATAACCTTCTAGCCACTCTATCATCTCAAGGTCCAAATGGTTGGTTGGCTCGTCAAGAATCAAAAAATCGGGTTCAAGGATAAGAACATTTGCCAAAGCCACACGCTTCTGCTGACCTCCGCTCAGTTCTTTTATGCTCTGATTTAGGTCTACAATATTTAATTGCGTTAGAATTTGCTTTGCTTTGACTACCCGCTCTGGATTACCTTGATGATTAAAGCATGCATCTAGCACAGAATCCTCAGGATTAAATCGCGGTGTTTGTTCCAAGAAGCCAATACGTATATCATTACGATACACGATTTGACCGCTTTCATATCCTTCGTCACCATGAAGAATGGACAACAATGTTGATTTCCCTGTACCGTTTTGCGCAATGAGCCCGACGTGTTGCCCCTCTCCTACTGAAAATGAGATATCATCGAAAATGACTTTATCACCGAAACGTTTACTGAGATGTTGTACATCAAGAAATGGCGTCATAATAAAACTTATTGATTATTATTGGCTAATGAGGTATTGATTCCCTCTATATAGTCTAACACGTCTTCTCGTCCTTCTTTGGTTTCTGAACTGGTCACAAAGTAAGGTGGCAATTGTTCCCAAGAATCTTCTAGCGCCTTCATCCACTCGCGAACATTGGCACGCGCCTTTCCTCCAGTCAGTTTATCAGCTTTGGTAAAGATTATTGAGAATGGTACACCGCTCGCGCCAAGCCAATCGATAAACTCCCTATCTATTTTCTGCTGTGGATGTCTTATGTCGATAAGAACAAACAGATTGACTAGCTGTTTACGTTGCAATATATATGAGGTAATCATTTGCGACAATTTACGACGCGAGATATTTGACCCTTCTGCATATCCATAGCCTGGGAGATCCACAAGGTACCACTCATTATTAATAATGAAATGGTTAATCAGTAAGGTCTTGCCTGGCTTGGCTGATGTCTTTGCTAGATTCTTATGATTGCAAAGCATATTAATCAAACTAGACTTTCCCACATTCGATCGACCAATAAAAGCATACTCGGGCAATGTGCTATTTGGGCACATGCTCACCGTAGGAGAGGATATGGTAAATTCTGATTTCTTTATGATCATAAATCCAATAAAAATTGAATAGTTCTCTTTCTTCTAAAACTATGCAAAGTTACTAAAAAAGTAATCGAAACTGGTTTGAAATATGAAATAAATTGCGTAATTTTGCCATATGGAATATTCTTTGCACCACATATATGTGACATAGAAATACGTTCCTTAAAATATATTGGCAAAAACTAACTGAGGGATTAGATTATTTTAGATAGAAATGAAGGAGATCACGTGGGGTTTTATTGGATGTGGCGAAGTTACGGAAAAGAAGTCGGGTCCTGCCTTTAATGTGGTAAAAGGATCGCATGTAGAGGCTGTATATAGCCGTACCGAAAGCAAGGCGCGCTCATATGCAGAGAATCATCATATCCGAAAATGGTATACCGACCCACAAGAACTCATCCTTGACCCTGACGTTAATGCCATATACATAGCTACTCCGCCTGTTGCACATGCCACTTATGCCATCATGTCAATGGAAGCAGGTAAGCCTTGCTATGTAGAAAAACCTCTTGCTGTCAGTTATGACGACTGCATACGCATCAATCATATAAGCGAGAAAACGGGCGTCAAATGCTATGTTGCATATTATCGACGATACCTCCCTTACTTCCAAAAGGTAAAACAACTCATACATAGCGGAACGCTCGGTAAGATTATGACCGTTCAGCTACGTATCGTCCTACCGCCACGTGACCTTGACTTTCAGCAAGGAGAGCTCCCTTGGCGACTACAATCCAACATTTCGGGTGGAGGCTATTTCTATGACTTAGCGCCTCACCAACTTGATCTGCTCCAAGATATCTTTGGGGTCATCACTAAAGCACACGGATATATAGCCAACCGAGCTGGTTTATATGGCGCAGAAGACACGGTCAATGCTGTGTTCCATTTTGAAAACGGGCTCAATGGTAGCGGTGCATGGTGCTTTGCCGCACATGAGAGTGGGCGTGACGATCGAATTGAAGTCTTTGGAACAAAAGGACGATTGGCTTTCTCGGTTTACACCTACGAACCCATCCACCTATATACTAGCGATGGAGTCGAAAACATAGAAGTGGCCAATCCTCCTTACGTGCAATTGCCTATCATCCAAAATGTTATCGAAGACATGCAAGGCATTGGTACCTGCGATTGTGATAGTTTCAGCGCAACACCCACCAACTGGGTGATGGATCGTATTCTAGGTAAGTTTTAACAACGTGGTTAGGATTCTACTTCACATTCTCCTGTTCGCATTATTACCATTATCGGTAGTAATGGCTCACGATGACACTAGCGACAACCTCATATCTGCAGACACGATAAGATGGATGCGCCCTGATCAAAAAGCATCTTGGCAGAAAAGACAACTACGTGAAATGCAGAAACAGCTTAACAAGCTCAATGACATCGACACTAGCTATATCGAGCCGCAAGCCTACAACTATGCCTTCATGCTTCAACAGACTAACACCTATGAGGTATATTATCTCCACTCACGCACAGGACAAAGCGTAACCTTTGCTCCTGATATATCTTTACGTGTTGGACCATACTTTGGCTATCGGTGGATATTTTTAGGTTACACCATCGACGTGAGCCACTTGAAAAGCGATAAAAACCAGCGTCAAGAATACGATTTGAGTCTCTATAGCAACAAGTTTGGTATTGACCTCTATTATCGTAAAACAGGCAACAACTATTACATTCGATCTATTGACTTAGGGGACGGCATCGATACACGCCCTATGAGAAAAGTGGGGTTTGATGGTTTGCGGTCATCAATCAAAGGTTTCAATGCCTATTACATCTTCAATCACCGACGTTTTTCTTATCCGGCAGCTTATAGCCAAAGCACCATACAACGCCGTTCCGCTGGATCTCCCCTCTTAGGCATAGGCTACACCAAGCATAGCGTAACAATAGATTGGACTGCTCTCAACAACCTAGTCAACGAGAAGATGCCGTCAATTGATAATACCAAACTATCTATTGATAGTGCTTTAACCTTTCGGCGTATACAATACTCTGACATCTCTATCAGCGGTGGATACGCCTACAATTGGGTATTTGCTCGCAACTGGCTTATGGACATTTCGTTATCATTAGCTTTGGCTTATAATAGATCATCTAGTGACGTTGCTAAAAAATGGTATTCCTTCCGCGATTTTTCATTTAACAACTTTAGCATGGATGGAATCTTTCGTTATGCTATCGTATGGAACACAATGAAATGGTATATCGGTATGAGTGCCATTTTGCATTCATACACCTATCATAGCGACCAGTTCTCAACCAACAACTCGTTTGGCTCTATCAATATTTACGCTGGATTCAACTTTGGTTCAAAAAATAAGAAAAAATCAAAACATTAATAATACCGTATTCATTCCTCATGAAGAAATTGCTCATCCCCACATTGCTTCTTTCATGTTTAACTGGTTGTATAGCTCGTAATCAGCAGACGGCAACCACGACAAATAACACCTCAGAGATGCAACAACCCGAGACCATTTCGGTTGCAACCAATGACACATCATTTCAGCTGTCTGAAATTTCCAAAGCTGATAGTGCAACCATCCTACGTATCCTTCACAATACACCTAAAGAGTGTAAGACGCATGAGCAAATCATTATTTGGATAGCCCGTCAGTTTTTAGGGGTACCATACGTCGCACACACGCTTGATCGCACTGACTATGAGCAGATGGTAATCAACCTACACGAACTTGACTGTACCACATATGTGGAAGTGGTAGCAGCATTGTCACGATGCGTGTTTATGCAAAAGAAAGACATTGTCGACTTTATCAACGAATTACGTAATATACGTTACCGCAACGGAGTGGTAAGTTATGAAACACGCAACCACTACTTTCAATGGTGGGTAGAAGCCAATACAAAGAATGGAGTCGCTGATGAGATTTTTGTACAAAGCAATCCCCTTTATAGCTCACAGACGATAAACAACTATTATATGTCTAAGCATTCGGACAGCTATGATATGCTACGCAACCATCCTGAAAGAGTGGAGTCTATCAAGCAACAAGAGGCGGAGCACAATGGAGTAAAGG
>CAVHUZ010000100.1:5804-7985 GCA_963639545.1 Bacteroidaceae bacterium | reverse complement strand
GCGAAATGAATGATACCTACTATATCGGGATACTTCTTAAAAATATTTTCGGTAGCTTCCTTATCTCTTAAATCTACATTTTCAAAAGCAGGACGTACTCCTGTAATCTTTTCGATACCATCAAGAACCTCAATCTTAGAGTTAGACAAGTTGTCTACTATTACAACTTTATAACCAGCTTCTTGCAACTCTACCGTGGTATGGCTTCCGATAAATCCAGTACCACCTGTAACTAAAATGGTTTGTTTCATTTTGTATAGCGTTTATGATTTAGTTCGCTTTCGCTTTTGTTTTTATTATTCGTTACTGCAAAAATACATTAAATATTTAATACAAAAACGACTTTGGAATTTTATTAAAATTAATTAACGCTGACAATTCTTCAAACTAGGCCAATAGTATTTCATCAGTAAACAAAAGACAATGTGTTTTGTTCTTCTTCATCGAGGAACAAGACACATTGTCAATTATCTTGAGACGAGTGGAGAATGATGAAATCAGAATTCGCTTGTAAAGTGGAACTTAATATGTTCAAAGTCTTGTTGTGCCATGCTCAACACATAACCAGAATCTGCAAGGAACACGTCACGTCCCTCTATGTCTTTAGCCATATATTGATACTTACGTTTCTTAAAGCTTTCCAGTTCTGCCTCGTTGTCTGCTTCTATCCAACATGCTTTGTGGAGATGCACAGGTTCCCAACGACATTTAGCATTGTACTCATGCTCCAAACGATACTGAATCACCTCAAACTGGAGTTGTCCCACAGTACCAATGATTCTGCGATTGTTAAATTGGTTTACAAAGAGCTGCGCTACCCCTTCGTTCATCAATTGTTCAATACCTTTCTGAAATTGTTTCTGTTTCATAGGGTCATCATTCTCGATATACTTAAAGAGTAAAGGGGAGAACGATGGCAAACCACGGAAGTGAATCATCTCTCCTTCTGTAAGTGTGTCTCCTATCTTAAAGATGCCGTTATCTGGAAGGCCCACAATATCACCAGGATAAGCTTCGTCTACAGTACTTTTACGTTGAGCCATAAACTGAGTAGGCGAAGAGAAACGAAGCGTTTTATCTAGGCGTATATGACGATAAGGTTGATTTCGCACAAACTTACCTGAGCACACCTTACAAAAAGCGATACATGAACGATGGTTGGGATCAATATTTGCGGTTATCTTGAAGATAAATCCTGTAAACTTGTTCTCTTGTGGTTCAATCTCACGTTCTTCAGCTAGGGTAGGGCGGGGGCTTGGAGCAATCTCAACAAAACAGTTGAGCAGCTCTTGTACGCCAAAATTGTTGAGTGCCGATCCAAAGAACACAGGTGCGATTTCGGCATTTCGATAGGCTTCTACATCGAACGTGGGATAAACCCCTTCTATGAGTTCGAGATCATTTCGTAGTTGCTCTGCAAATTCATCGCCAACCTGTTGTTCCAGTTCATTGGAAGAAATGTCTACAGCGACTTTCTCCGTAACACGTTGTTTATTAGGCGTAAAGAGGTTAAGTTGTTGCTCATAGATATTATAGACACCTTTAAATCGTTGACCTTGTCCAATAGGCCATGAGAGAGGCAACACCTTGATATCAAGTTCTTCTTCTAGCTCATCGAGCAATTCGAAAGGATCACGTCCTTCACGATCCATCTTATTGACGAAGATAATGACTGGGTGTTTACGCATACGACAAACTTCCATCAACTTGCGCGTTTGCGCCTCTACACCTTTAGCAGAATCAACGACAATAATAGCAGAATCAACGGCTGTAAGGGTGCGATAGGTATCTTCGGCAAAGTCTTGGTGACCAGGTGTATCTAGGATATTCACCTTGTATTGATCTTCTTCTCGATCTGAACCGATTGGACTATAGTCAAACTCCATAACTGAGGTGGAAACCGAGATACCACGTTGCTTCTCTATATCCATCCAGTCAGACGTAGCTGTCTTTCTTATTTTGTTGCTCTTTACGGCTCCAGCTACCTGAATCTGTCCACCAAAGAGCAAGAACTTCTCAGTCAGGGTTGTTTTACCAGCATCTGGGTGAGAAATAATAGCAAAAGTTCTTCTACGTTCTATTTCGTTCATATCTATATTTCAAATGTATTCTAAATTTATCAATGAATTAACAAACAATGGGGGCTACGAGATATACATCCTCTGATATATACTTAATGAT
>CAVHUZ010000100.1:3621-5794 GCA_963639545.1 Bacteroidaceae bacterium | reverse complement strand
GTTGTTGAGAGCACCTAAATTCTTAAGGCATAACTTAAGAGAATCAGTCCAATATGGAATCTTTATTCCAAAAGTTTCTTTGATCTTGCTTTTATCAAGCACACTATATGCAGGACGTTTAACCGGTGAAGGGAACTCGTTGCTATGACAGGGTTGTATATCACACACATCATTACCAGCATAACGTGCTATGGCTTGTGTAAAATCGTACCAAGAACACACTCCTTCATTACTGAAATGATACACGCCCGTGTGTCCTTCATATTTGCGATTTTCCACAATATCATATATAGCATTAGCCAAATCGCCCGCATAGGTTGGGGTTCCACATTGATCAAAGACCACCTTTAACTGCGGCTTTGTGGCTGTAAGGTTTAGCATTGTCTTTACAAAGTTGTGACCATATTCGCTATAAAGCCATGCTGTACGAACGATGATATGCTTCACACCTGTGGCTGCAATCTTCTGTTCTCCATGTAGCTTGGTCAATCCATAGACACCAGTTGGAGTTCCTTTTTGATCTTCCTTACATGGTGTGTTATAAGGGTCTGCTCCAAAGACATAATCTGTGCTTACGTGAACCAGTAGGCCATCTACCTCTTTCATTACCTTAGCTAGATTTTCAGGCGCAGTGGCATTCAATGTTTCTACTATATCACCTGCTGTTTCTGCTTTGTCGACATTGGTCCATGCAGCACAATTGATTATACATTGCACATGATTGCTTTTGACCATTTCACGAATAGCTTCTATATTGGTTATATCCAAATGCTCGTATCCTTCACATACATCAGTAAAGATATAATTATCTGTGCTATGCTTTGATACATTCTGGATTTCGTTGCCTAATTGCCCGTTAGCACCTGTAACTAGAATATTCATATCTTATTAATCGTTTTCGAATTTTAGACCTTCATTTTTGTCTTTGAGGTAATAGTCGGATAACATTCCCAAGAAAGTAGTTATTTCCTTAATGGCATGTTCAGTATCAGGACTAATTGGCTTATTCTGTAATCTAAGCAACATCACACCATAAAGGGCATTAAAGCAAGTCTCTATTTCACTGATATCCTTATCACCACGCTGTCTCAGTTCTACAATAAACGGCAGCACACGATAGTATTCAGAAGAATAAAAAGGAAACTTAGATGATTGTAACAACTGTACGTGCAATTCGCCTAAATCCTGTATCAAGATGGCATTAATCTGTAAGTGTCCTTTATCGCGCTTTCCTTCTTGATTCATCATACGCACCAAATCCCCGAACCAGTCTTCTTCTTCGGCTTTTTGTTCTTCTGTGTAATCGAATCTTTCTATATATTCATTACGAATCCGTGATAGAGAACAGTTAAATGCTCTTATCACGTCTTCCGTTTGCCACATATACAATAGATATTCGGCAATGTTTTGCTTACGTAATTGTTGTGCTATAAACATTATTAATAATAGCTTGGTAAATGATAAAGGTTAAAAATGGTTCCGACTAACATTATTAAAGAAAACAATATCACTACAGAACCTATCACCTTATTTATTATAAGAATACCATTAACATCAAACTTATTGCGTATCTTATCGACTAGCCATGTTAGACCATACCACCATAACAACGCTCCTAGAGGTATACTAACAAATCCTATTACCGTCTCGAATACTCGAGATGGCTGAACAAAGGCAAACTGTGCAAAGGTTGCCATAAATAGAAATATAATCATAGGATTGGAAAATGTCACAAGGAAGGCCGTTAGGCAATTATGGAGCAAAGTGCCTTTGGATTTCTTCCCGGGTGTATGCATTTTCTTGGTAGGATTTGACAAGAAGCAATAGATACCAAATAACAATAATATCACGCTTCCTGATATTTGTAATATAAACTGATATTTAGGGTTTTGCAATGGTTCCATTACGAATCCCATACCTAAACCTACAATCAACGCATATATGATATCACTTATGGCAGCACCAATACCTGTCACAAAACCATACCATCGGCCCTTATTCAGTGTGCGCTGAATACACAATATACCCACTGGTCCCATTGGAGCAGAGGCTATAATACCAATTATGATACCCTTGAATATAAAATCGACTATGTCGAGTTGGATTGGAATTGCTAAATTCATAATTCGAATGCAAAATTGCAAAAAATATAAGAATTAGACAAATTTACCAA
>CAVHUZ010000100.1:0-3540 GCA_963639545.1 Bacteroidaceae bacterium | reverse complement strand
AAAACTTTGTCCGGTTCTATATTTTTTCTACCTTTGCCATATAAAAATCTAACTAAAAACAATATTATTATGGTAGCAACAGATCAGAAGCCATTCGTTATTGGCTTAGATTTAGGTGGAACAAACTCTGTTTTTGGCATTGTAGACCAAAGAGGTAATGTATTACAGACAAATTCAATCAAAACTCAAGCTTATAAAACTGTAGACGACTTTGTATCAGCAGGTGTTGAAGCACTCAAACCTGTCATTGCAAAAGTTGGTGGTATAGAGCAAATTAAAGCAATGGGTATTGGTGCACCTAATGGCAACTATTATCGTGGAACAATTGAATTTGCGCCAAATCTTTCTTGGGGACATGATGGCGTAGTGCCTTTGGCTGACCTCTTTTCAAAGAAACTCAATATTCCTGTAGCTTTAACTAATGATGCTAACGCAGCAGCTATTGGCGAAATGCAATATGGAGCAGCTCGCGGCATGAAAAACTTTATCATGCTGACCCTAGGTACAGGTGTTGGCTCAGGCATTGTTATCGATGGCAAAATGGTTTACGGAAGCGACGGCTTTGCTGGTGAATTAGGTCATACTATCATCCGACGCGAAAACGGTCGTCTTTGTGGTTGTGGTCGTAAGGGTTGCCTCGAGACTTATTGTTCAGCTACTGGTGTAGCTCGTACAGCTAGACAATTCTTAAGCGAAAGTGACGAACCTTCTTTGCTTCGCGATATGAAAGCAGAAGACATCACATCTCTTGACGTGTCTATCGCTGCAAGCAAGGGCGATCAGCTTGCTCAGCGCGTATACACATTTACTGGCGAGCTCCTCGGTGAAGCTTGTGCCGATTTCGCAGCATTCTCAGCACCTGAAGCGTTCATCTTCTTTGGCGGTCTAACCAAAGCTGGTGACCTGTTGATGGATCCTATCAAAAAAAGCTACGAGGAGCATGTTCTAAAGATTTATGAAGGAAAGGCTCAGTTCTTAGTAAGCACCTTGGACGATGCGAGCGCTGCTGTCTTAGGAGCATCTGCTATTGGTTGGGATATCTAAGTTGCATTTTCATTTATTTTAATATCAGAGTGGGAGAGAAACGATATCGTTTTTCTCCCACTTTCGTTTTCTGTCTATCATACCTATATACACTACTTGCGCCGCGGTTCAACATTCAGTAATACCATCAAACAAAATAAACCACAACAAGCGAAAGAGTTCTCAAAGTCTTGTTGGTTCAATAATTTTTCCAAACTGAGAGCACGGCTGTTCATATTTTTTATTTACCTTTGCGTCATGTTAGCATTTGGCTCCTCTGGTTGTAGGCAGCACCTAAGGAAACCAAATTTGCTCACATACGGAACCATTGGGCTAACTTATTTATTGACCAATGATTAGGTTTTCAACATCATTTTAAGTCTGCTAATTTAAGAATAAGACATATGAACCCTATCATTACGGTGGTAGTACCCGTGTACAAGAACAGCTACCTAAGAGAATGTATCGAAAGCGTGCTCAACCAATCATTCCGCGACTTTGAGCTACTGCTTGTCGAAGACGGCAGTCCAGACAACAGTGGCGCGATATGCGATGAATATGCGGCTAAAGATAGTCGTATTCGCGTGATACACAAGCAGAACGAAGGAATTAATAAGACTCGAAATAGGGGGGCAGGAAGCCAAAGGAGAATGGGTTGTATTCAGTGATGATGACGACACACTGACCCCGGACGCATTAGAGAGTCTTTATGCCTTACACGGGGACACAGACCTAGTAATCGGCTTCCCATTTGACCCTTCACGCAAAGAGAATCTCGACCTAGAACAATGTCGTATTAATAGTATTACAGGTGAGCATTTTCCACCTACACCATGGGCTAAACTATATCGTCGAAGTCTGCTTAAACCCGAAGTATTCAATTTTCCACGTGGCATTGATGGATGTGAAGATATGATTATGAACATCCGTGTGATGTTCTCCATGAATCGCGCAGCACACTTTTGTTTCAAAAAGGTATATAACTTCAGGCGTAACACCGCAAGCGTATCACACACCCGACGTTGTTCGCTTGCATATGAAGATACTTTCTACAAGACGTTACAAGCCTCCATACCAGCCGATCTGCTACCTAGATACGATCATGAGATTGTGAAGATGAAGCTTAACGGACTTCTTGGTGTAGCACACACCGATCCACAATCAATGATCGATGACGAAATCCATTATATGTCTACGTTGCGTCAGCAAGTGAAAGCGTGTCATTACAAGATGAATCTACGTGAACGACTGCTCCTTAACACACGCAATGCGTTCCTTCTGAAGAAGATTGCCTTTGCCATTCTTGTAAAGATCTCTCTCAGCTATCGACTAGGACTCAACCATTAAATCTTCTTATTATGACCATCAAACAATGTATCGATTTCATTCGAAGTGACTATTATATGCTCATCGCTGATCATGAAGCATCGTTATTCAAGATTTGGCTATATAGTTGGCTTAACACGGTATGAGTTATATGTTTTGGTTTAGACTAACCAAATGTGACAATCTGATAATTCAGGGGGGGCAAGACTTAGATATCGTCAGCTAATGTCAAAATTTAAGATCGAAATGCCACGCCAAGCGCATATTGGCTACGGTTTCCAAATAGTGCACGGAGGGCCTATGGTTATGAATTGCAGAACGAAAGTAGGGGACAATTGTGTCATTTTCCAGTTTACATCCATTGGTAGTTCGACTCTTAAAGCAGCAGAGATAGGTAACGAGGTATATATTGGGCCTAACGTTAGCATCGTCAATAACGTCAAGATTGGCGATGGGGTTACTATTGGTGCAGGCTCAGTGGTAGTAAAGGACATAGAAGCTGGTGTCACTGTAGCAGGTGTTCCTGCACGAGAGATATCACGGAAGGCCCCAGGGCGTCTTATCGGGAAGAAATGGAATAGAGCATGGAATCGCGCGCCTATACCTGAAGGATATTAACATAGCAGGACATGGCTCATTCTTATCTCGTCATTTTTTGATTGATGGAGTAGCTTGACATTTTTGTCTTTATTGCCATTCTCTGTCGATAGAGATATTGATGTTTAGACTTATAAACATATAAATCCATCACTCATATATCTTTACAATTACCTTGTCATACGTCGCAAATTCTGCACGAAAGGCCGAATGGCTATAAAATTCGCCAAAAATACAATTCCCTGATAATGTGCACCTTAGAGCAATGATGCCTCCTAAAATGTCAAAAAATTCTCTCGATACCTCTCAAGAAGCGTCTTTTTCGGCTCAAAAGGAGGCTCCATTGCTCTCTAAAAGGGCACCTTTGGGAAGCTAAAAGGGCACGTTTGATGCGCTAAAAGGATACCTTTGGGAGCGAGATAGATACTTTGAGGATTAATGACGAGTGCAAAGCCAATTCCTAAGAGCTATTTCTGGCATGATTGACGGGGCATTTTCTTGTGAAATATCTTGACATTATACAAACTATACGATCTTACTGCATCTTTAAAGAACTAACTGATGAGATAAGCAAATTACCTATTAGACGTGACA
>CAVHUZ010000099.1:0-8165 GCA_963639545.1 Bacteroidaceae bacterium | reverse complement strand
TAATAGTAGAATATAGATAATCTGTTTCATACACTTTTGTAAATTAGAATGAGTATTTCCATCCTCTTATGATATCAAGGCTGATGGGAGAGAATCTGATTTCTGCATTCCTCCATGAGCCATTTTGGGGTGCTGGTAGCGCCGCAGATACCAATCGTCTTGACATCTTTGTACCATGAAGGGTCTAGCTCTGAGGCACTTTCTATTTGGTGACAGTTATTATTCATACGCAGGCATTCTCTAAACAGCACCTTTCCGTTAGAGCTTTTCCGTCCCGCTACAAATATGATGAGATCATGTTTAGCGGCAAATGCGGCAATGTTGGGCATGCGGTTAGCCACCTGTCGGCAGATGGTGTCGTAGCTTTTGAAGGTAGCTTCAGGAGAGATATGCTCTTGTATGTAGCTGATGATGCGGTGAAACTCGTCTAGCGATTTGGTCGTTTGTGAATAAAGGTGGATGCTGCGCTGGAAGTTGAGCGTCTTCACATCTTCAATATGCTCTACCACGATAGCTTTTCCCGCAGTCTGACCAACCAGTCCTAACACTTCCGCATGGCCATTTTTCCCGAAGATTACGATTTGCGTGTCCTTGTCATCTTCGTATTGTCGTTTGATGCGCCGTTGCAAAGCCAGCACCACGGGACACGTAGCGTCAATGATTGTGATATGATTTCGCTCTGCTATTTGGTATGTCTCGGGTGGTTCGCCATGTGCGCGAAGAAGCACTTTGACGTGATGCAGCTCTTCTAACTGCTTATGGTTAATGGTGATAAGTCCTTTGCGCTCTAGGCGTTCCACCTCCATGCTATTGTGCACGATATCACCTAGGCAATATAAGGTCTCACCTTTGGATAGTTCCTCTTCGGCCTTCTTGATAGCCGTAGTGACTCCGAAGCAGAAACCGCTTGACGAATCTATTTCTATCTGTAACATATATGGTATGCCAAAATCTTATTTGTTGATGTTTAGGATAGCACCCTTAGTACGTCCGATAAACTCCGGAGCGTAGGCACATTGTGCGGTGCAGGTTCCTTGTTGATATGACCCTTCACGGTCGATGTAATATTCAGTTTCTATCACATGCTTACCTTTAGAAAGCTGATCAAAGTAGTAGCAAGTGGTATTGTCCTTTGTTGCGATGTAATAACCATAGTGGTAGCCACTTGTTGCGTTGACGGGCTCAAGACAAGCAGCACGCTTGTCCACTACCTGAACAAAGTCGTAGTCACGATCAGCCGTAATGGTGATGCGCACCTGAACCTTATCACCTACCTTGAACGCTTCGTTATCTTTGGCGTTCAGCACTTCTCGCTTAATGGCGATGCCCGATTGCGCATCATTCACCTCGGTGGAAGGTTGCAGATACTGTGCATAAATCGCCCCCCATGACGTACCATTCGTTTTCTTGTCAATGGTCAGCGTCTGTGCAGAGGTGGCTTCGGTCTTGGCTTTTACGTAGCCTATGCCTGCAGATGCCTTCACATCTATTGCCTTTCCGTCAATAGCAATAGAAGCCGGATGGCTATTCGTACTAGACAAACCAGCCATTTGGCCGTTGTCAGAAAATGCCCAAATCGCATTGACACTATTGAGCGGTGTATCCCAGGCTTGGGTGTGCTTAGCTTGTAACAACCATTGTTGCATCTCTTGAATCGTTACCGAGTCAGTAGGTGTGAGGGCTTTAAGCGCCTCTATCGCAGCGACCTCGGTTGGAATCTTATAGTCGAACCAACTATACATTGCGTTTCGGCTATCAAAGTAACGTCCCATACCTTCTTTATATACGGTGTACTGCTTGATACTTTCAAGGTACTCTTTAGCCTTTTTGCTTTCCCCGTATTGATGAAGGATGATGGCGGTATTAGCTTTACCATAGATGGTAAGGTCCACCGACTTCTTAGTAAGCAAACCGATGAGATAACGAATATCGTCGGTTACGTTTCTTCCTACCAGTGCATTGGTGTAGAGATAGTCGCAAAGAGCGTCTGAAGGTCTAAGGTGTTTATATCCTTGCTTCTCCAGCTTCTTTAGATCGATAACACGTTGGCTCACCTCTGAGTCAAGATATGTGAATGCGCGTCGGATGATGTTGCTCACTTCTTGGTTGTTACCTATCTGATTGTTCAGACGCGCCAAAGTCTTCGTAACAGTGACGGTCATATAAAGGCTGCCTTTCATTCCTTTCCACCACGAGAAAGAACCATCACTATTCTGTAGTTGTTTCAGCCGTTGTAGGGTAGTGGCGGAGGTGTTGCTGAGCTGATTGTCGTCGAAGAAGCGGGCGATGGCGCGTTTCTGTTCTTGCTCGTTTTGTGCATCGATCACCCATGGTGTTTCTTCAAGAACCACGTTCTTCAGATCCTGATTCTTCTCAAGGCTACTCATAAGAGACGTCTCGTTACCTTTCTCTTGAAGCCACTGGTTGAATGTATCCTTGATCTTCGGTGTCGAATCAACGATGTGTTTAGCCAAGCGGTTGGCGTAGAGTGTCGTTGCCAACGAGATGGCGTTTTGCTCATTGGCATCAGCCACGTAAGGCAAAGCCTGAATCATCAGCCATGACGGATTGTTGGTGTACTCAATGGTCAGTGATTTGCCAGAGATATTCTTATTGGGGAATAGCTTGTTGAGGTTAATGGTCTTTACACCAGCGGATGTTTGGGTAAAAGGAATGGTCGTGGTGACTAGTTCCTGCTGGGATAGGATAGGGAGGTAATGCTGCTCTCCATCACTGAAGCCATCGCCACTTGCGGTGAATCGAGCTATCAGCAGACTGCCATCGCTCTTCAACGATTGGTTATCAATGGTGAACGATGCCTGAGAAGAACCTTCTCCGTCAATGCTAAAGTCGTGTGTCGAGGTGTAAACCACCTTGTCAGTCATAGGATCTACTAGCTCCATCTGCGCCTTACCGCGTACCACATTGGCTGTGGTATTAAACAGGCGGGCGGTGATCACCGCTTTGTCATCTTTGCGTAAGAAGCGTGGCATGTTAGGCGTGATCATCACTTGCTTCTGCGCCACGATGTCCTCCGTAATCATTCCGTGGTTCATCTTGCCGTCATGCGCCAATCCTAAGAATCGCCATATGGTAAGTGATTCGGGCAACGTGAAAGTGAGTTTCACGCAACCTGTGCTATCAGTGTGCAACTGTGGATAGAAGAACGCCGTCTCGTTGAGGTTCTCGCGTATCTGCGCTTGTGCGTGATCTTGTTTTGTGTTTGGTTCTTCTGTTGTTTTGCCTATTCCGCTTTCTTCAGTATCCGAACCGCTTGTTGACGATGGGTTAATGCCATAACCCTTGACAGAAGCATCCTCATTTAGGGCGACCGCTTCCGTTGCGATGTCCGCTCTTTGCATAGCCATCATAGGTGCACTGTTTAGCTTATACATGATGGGATATCTGTTGTAAGCATAACAGAGGCTATTGTAGTAATGATCGTTGAAAGAGCTTAACTGAACAGGATCAACCTTTAAGGCGTTGTAGGTGGTGTTGTAATACTGACGATAACCAGAATGACCTATGCCCAACCACCTTAGACTAGGCATATTGTTGGTGAGATATATGTCATCAGTCCAGTTCATCTCCCGAATCTGATCAAGACTCTTGTCATACATCGTTGCCATGAGTTGTGCATTAGCCGCTTGGCCGTTAGGTAGTTTGATGGTAAGCGTCCATTCCTCCTCTTGTCCAGGGGTGAGACGGTTACGGAACGACTTCCATTCTAAACAGAGACGCTTATCGGGCATGGGGCGTGCAATCTTAGCCGTATGTGTGTAAACGACCCCATTACGCACCCAAGCATAATTGATGACAAGGCCCGTACCATACTCCTCTTTGTAAGCAAAGCGATGCAAAGTTAATGCATTACTCTGACTGAACGTGCCATTTTCGATGACCTTACCTTCTGAAACAATCGAGTAGACGTAGTGCTGATCCTTGTCGGTTGAACCCACCTGTATGTACACGGGTTTCCCATCCGAGGGAAAAGTGTCCGCAGATTGGTAGAACCAGTCGTGCGTGTCAATGACGGGCGACTTATCTTTGAGTGAGAATATCACAAAGCTTTGCTTTATCGTATCGTTACCGCACGTTGCCATCAGGGTGTATTGACCCGAATTTAGGGTAGGTAGTTGGGTCGCCTCGTTAGCGGTTGCCGTCTGTGTTAGAGCGTTAGCCATCTGAACGTCGGTTAATTTTCCCTTTTCATCAAAGATGGCATATCTCACCTTGCCGGTAATCTCTTTTCCTGCAACGTTAAGGTAGTTGAACTTTAAAGGTTGTTTCTGGGTGGCTTCCATTCTGCTAGGTAGGTTACAAAGCAATACGGATGGCTTAGCACCTACGGGCAATGACTGGTTAGCTTCATGGCTTTCACCTCCATTGTCAGTTACTGTAGCTACTACCTCGAAAACAAAGAAGCCGTTTCGGTCCTTCTCGTCCAGTGATAAAGGCACTCTCACTGTATATTCGCCTACAGCATTGGTGGTAGTAGAATCGGAAACAATCTGTGTGTTACGACCCGCATTGGCTCTGTACCAGAACCACCAACGTGGACGCCTGGTGACGGTATAGTTCACCTTCGCATTCTGTACGGGTACGCCAGCGTATGTTAGAGCTTTTCCATTGAGGGTGATGGTGTCGCCTGGTGCATATTTGCTGGTGCAATCGTTGAGCGTAACCTCAAAGGTCGGGCGTTTGTATTCTTCCACATTGATGCTCTGATAGGATGTGGCAGCACCAGCCGCAGTAAGACTAAAGTTTCCCGTCAGCCCTGAAGACGGCAAGGTGAAGCTCGTAGCGCAAGAACCGTTATCGTCAAGCGTGAGCTGGCGTTCAGCTACCACTCTTCTGTTAGCATCGCGAAGCGTGAGCGTGATCGACTTCTGAGTGAGTATCTGGGCATCTATCCCTTTATCCACAGTCCATGCCAACACATTGGCATAGACCGTTTGCCCAGGCCTATAAACGCTACGGTCCGTATAAATGCGTGCATAGGAACGCGTCTTGTCGCTTTGCTTGTTGAGACTAAAGCTGTTGCGGTGCCAACTAGTGGGGTATGCGGTGTCGTCATTGGTGTACACGTAGAGGTTTCCACTAGCGTCACCATCCTTATTGTCGATTAACGCCTCGCCTTTAGCGTTGGTGGTAAAGGTGTGCTTGGTGGCGCTTTTCTTTTTCTTGTTGTAATTGTTCTCTATGAAGCAAAGGGTAGCACCCTTGATGGGTTTACCCGTTGTGGCATTCACAACGACATAGCGCCATTGGTCATTGGGTTGTTGTTGATGCAGAACATATAAGTCGGTGACACAATAAAGAAACTGAATAGTGTCTACGCCTTCTTGATTAGTGGTAAGCGTGATGAAGTAAATGCCCTTATCAAGTGCAGGGATAACAATGGAGTCGTTATTGATCTCATATATCGGATGTGAGACAAATGGATGTGTTATCGTTTGCGAGGATGATGTGATGAGATATGGATTAAGGTCATCAGCATCGATAACCTCAGGCTCTTCCACCAGTTCGTTGTCACCACGAAGCTTCGTCTTGGTGATAGTTAGGGTAGCTGATTGGAGATGCTTGTAGGCTATTTTTAGGGTTTGTGGCGTTTGGGATGGGCTTACATAGCTAGTAAGGTCAGCAGATATGGATGAAGTCTCCAAATCGCTAACCCTGTTACGTAACTGATTCATCTCTTTCCAACTGCCCCAGCGATTGATCGCTTGCTGAAGATACTCGTAACATTGCTTTCGTTCGACATTAGTAGAACAAGGCATAAGAGCAAAACGCTTCACCGCTAAAGCTCCACAAACTGGGAGGTCAGCGTAGATATCTATGAGCGAATCGAGCACTGCAATCTCTTGGTTGCTCTCTTGCATGGAGGCAATGAGGCATGCGGCTTCGCGGTTGCCGCTATTCTTGTAATGATTGTAGAGCAACTGCAGATTGTCAGTCTCAATACCGATGACATGTAGAAGGTCGTGGTCAAAGTATTTGCTATCTACCCCTGTGTTAACAAAAGGCTCGTAGCCACTTTCTTTGTAGGAGGCAAGGACGTCAGGATGAGCTAATGCTTTCTTGAAAAACTGCTTACTGAGCTGCTCTCTATTCTCAAGATTGGAATTGTTTTGGTAGATTTGGCCCAGCACCGTGGCATAAATCGCAGATAACACAACGTTGCTCTTCTCTGCTTTTTCTTGTTTCTGGCTTAGCTTAGCAATCTCGCCTTCAAGAGAGTCGGGTGATATTGTCGTTTGCAGACTAGCCCAACTCAAGCTCGCGGCCAACTGCTGGCCATAGTCTTGCTCCTTTTCAGCAGAAGCAATAATCTTCTCAAGGATTTGCATCTGTGTACGCGGAAGGTCTTTCTGGCTCGCTTCCTCGTATTGGCTCCAGAGTTCTTTATAGGTTTGCGCTTGTGAAAACAGGGGTAATAAGGTAAACGCAAGGATTGTCAAAAGAGTCTTTCCCATATTTGTTGTAAAGTTAGAATTCAATTAATGGACTGATAATGTTAAAGTAAAATGAATGCTTGGTATGTCATGATACCCATTCTAGTTATCTGCAAAGTTAGTGATTATTTTGTTGGATGATGAATAAAGCTAGGAAAAAGTAACCTTAATAACATTTAGCAATATATATTTTGATTTTTCAATGATTAATGTTAATTTTGCATCTTACTAATTATTTAGGAAAGGATGATACTCAAAAAGAAAAGATGGCATTGTCTGAAAGGACAAGAGCCTACCGAGATGGATCTGAAGATTATGGAGCTAGAACGCCGTGGAAAGCTTGTGCCTACACGTGAAATGGTGAAAACTCCTGAACAGATAGAAGGTATACGCAAGGCTTGCGCGGTAAATACTGGTTGTTTGGATGCCGTGGAAGCAGCTATACATCCTGGTATGACTACTCAGGAAATCGATGATATTTGTATGCAATATTGTAAAGATCACGGTGCGCATCCTTCATGTCTCAACTATGAAGGATTCCCCAAAAGCGTGTGTACAAGTATCAACGAGGTGGTTTGTCATGGTATCCCAAAGGCCGAAGATGTGTTGGAGGTTGGTGATATCGTTAATGTAGATATGACCCTTGACGTAGACGGCTACTATGGAGACGCATCCCGTATGTTTATCATAGGTGGTAAGACTACACCCGAGAAAGAACAACTAGTCCGTGTGACTAAGGAATGTCTTGATTTGGGAGCTGCGGCAGCCGTTCCTTATTGCACCATAGGTGATATCGGTCATGCTATACAGAAGCATGCCGAGAAGTATGGCTATGGTGTGGTAAGAGATCTTTGTGGTCATGGTGTGGGGCTAGCTATGCATGAAGCGCCCGAAATCTTGCATTACGGACATCGTGGCACAGGTATGGTGCTTGTTCCTGGTATGGTGTTTACCATCGAACCGATGATCAACATGGGAACATGGAAAGTCTTTATTGACGCTGAAGATCCTTATGGATGGGAGGTGATCTCTGGTGACGAGAAACCTTCTGCACAATGGGAACACACGTTCTTGATGACAGAGAATGGGTTAGAGATTCTCTCACATTAAAAGGTAGCGCATCTAGGTTTGTGATTGTAAATCAAGAAATGAATAACAACAATATATATATATTAGGTATAGAGAGCTCTTGCGACGATACCTCTGCAGCCGTATTATGTAATGGTGTGTTGCTGAGTAACGTGACTGCATCTCAAGAGGTGCATCGTGCTTATGGTGGAGTGGTACCTGAACTCGCTTCAAGAGCTCATCAGCAGAATGTAGTACCTGTGGTGGATCAGGCAATCAAGCGTGCTGGTATAACCAAAGAGCAACTTTCTGCTATCGCATTCACGAGGGGGCCTGGACTGATGGGTTCGCTCCTCGTTGGTGTAAGCTTTGCTAAAGGTTTGGCTCGCGCCTTGGAAATACCTCTTATAGATGTGAATCATCTCCAAGGTCATGTCATGGCGCATTTTATTAAGGAGTCGGAAGATGACAATCATATGCCGCCATTCCCATTCTTATGTTTGCTAGTCAGTGGTGGCAACTCTCAGATCGTTAAGGTAAATGCTTATAACGATATGGAAGTGCTTGGCCAAACGATTGATGATGCAGCAGGCGAAGCTATTGATAAGTGCTCTAAGGTGATGGGGCTTGGCTATCCTGGCG
>CAVHUZ010000098.1:0-8269 GCA_963639545.1 Bacteroidaceae bacterium | reverse complement strand
GGATATGTGGCTGCGAAATGGCTATCGCAATGAAAAATAATTTATTTTTCGGTAGAAATCAATTTATTTTTTCAGGAAAAATAAATTATTTTTGATTCTAGAACAACTCCTTTCGATATAGGAAAGGTGCTTGGCAGCAGCGTGGGAAAAGGGCTCTGATGAGGAGAATGAGACCGCAAGTCAACCATATCATAGGTTGCCTTATGCTTCTGTTGGCATCAGATGCTGACGGTCCATAGTCTGATTGCTTTCCCAATGGCTGTATGTATGATGATGATGTGACGGTAAGTGGGCTTATAAGGGTAAGTCGGCCAGCTTAGGATGCGAACAAACGGTATAGAAAAAAGCCCAGGCTTTGGAAAGTCGGGGCTTTACTTATATGAGAAAGAGGGTACATCGTTTTGACGTACCCTCTTTCTATAGGTTATCTATTAATAATCTTTTTACATACCGTCCTCAGTGCCTCATACGCTTTTGGGGTGCTGGATGGCTGCGGAGAGAATGTCTTGGGCTCGCCTTACGCTTTCGACAGATGGTGCGGGGACGTCGGGCAGAGGATAGGTGATACCGAGCTTCTCGTACTTGAAGATGCCGAGGGTGTGGTAAGGCAATACATCTACACGTTGGACGTTGCGCAGAGAACTGATGAACGTAGCGAGTTGATGCAGACAGTCTTCGTTATCGGTTATACCGGGAACCAACACGTGGCGTATCCACACGGGGACACCACGCTCGCTCAGATAGCGGGCACAGTCGAGAATATTCTCATTGGTGTGGCCCGTGAGCCGTCGGTGCTCAGCGTCACGAATGTGCTTGATGTCGAGCAGCACGGTATCGGTCACAGACATCAGCTGTTCAAACTTACCGAAGAAGGGCTCGTTGCGGCGGAAAGGTTGTGCTGAGGTGTCAAGGCATGTGGTGATGCCACGTTGCTTGGCTTTGGTGAAGAGCTCCAATAAGAAATCGATCTGCATCAAAGCCTCTCCACCGCTTACGGTGATGCCGCCCTCACTTCCCCAGTAAGGGCGAAACCGCTCGGCGCTATCCAGCAATGGGTCAGCCTCTACCTCTTCCCCAGCTCGCATCTTCCACGAGTCGGGGTTGTGACAATAAAGGCACCTCATGGGGCAACCTTGCATGAAGATGAGGAAACGAATGCCCGGACCGTCAACCGATCCGAAGCTTTCCGTACTGTGTATATATCCTTTCACCTGTCCTGTTTACAGTCTCTCGTGAGCTTGTCGTGCGATGACGTCAAGTTGTTGCTCGCGGGTGAGGTCGATAAACTTCACTGCATATCCGCTGACACGGATGGTGAAGTTCTGATATTCTTCCTTCTCAGGATGTTCCATGGCATCCTTGAGCTTCTCCACACCGAACACGTTCACATTGAGGTGGTGTGCTCCCTGATCGAAATAACCATCCATCACGCCTACGAGAGTGGTGGCACGTTCCTCGTCATTATGTCCGAGCGCTCCAGGATTGATGGTCTGAGTATTGGATATACCATCAAGTGCATATTCGTATGGCAACTTAGCTACCGAGTTGAGCGAAGCCAAAAGGCCGTTCTTCTCAGCTCCGTATGATGGGTTGGCACCTGGTGCAAGGGGCGCACCTGCAGGACGACCATCGGGCATATTGCTGGTATACTTGCCATATACCACATTAGAAGTGATGGTAAGGATGGACGTGGTGGGTTCAGAGTTGCGATAGGTGTGGTATTTCTTTACCATACCGAGGAAGGTCTTGAGCAACCATACGGCAATCTCATCGGCACGTTCATCGTCATTGCCATATCGTGGGAAGTCGCCTTCGGTCTTAAACTCCAGTGGGAAGCCGGTCTCGTCACGTACAATATTCACCTTGGCATACTTGATGGCGCTGATAGAGTCGACCACATGACTGAAGCCTGCGATACCCGTAGCAAAGGTGCGGCGCACGTCAGTATCGATCAGTGCCATCTCGGCAGCCTCATAGAAGTACTTGTCATGCATGAAGTGGATCACGTTGAGGGTCTTCACGTAGACGCTTGCGAGCCAATCCATCATATCCATGAATCGTGGCATAAACTCGTCATAGGTCAGCACGTCGCCTTCCACTGGTCGATATTTGGGTCCGCACTGTTCACGAGTCTTCGAGTCAACACCGCCTGAGATGGCATAGGTGAGACACTTAGCAAGATTGGCGCGTGCTCCAAAGAACTGCATCTCCTTACCTGTCTGTGTGGCACTCACGCAGCAGCAGATGCTATAGTCGTCTCCCCAAACGGGACGCATCACATCGTCGTTCTCATACTGTATAGAGCTGGTCTTGACAGATATCATCGCTGCATATTTCTTAAAGTTCAGTGGCAGACGTGAACTGTAAAGTACGGTGAGGTTAGGTTCGGGTGATGGCCCCATGTTGATGAGGGTGTGAAGGAAGCGGTAGTCGTTCTTGGTTACCATCGAACGTCCGTCCTGTCCCAGTCCGCCTACCTCAAGGGTTGCCCATACGGGGTCACCAGAGAACAGTTCGTTGTATGCAGGGATACGAGCAAACTTCACCATGCGGAACTTCATCACTAAGTGGTCAATGAGTTCCTGCGCATCGCTCTCAGTGAGGGTGCCCTCTTGAAGGTCACGCTGGATATAGATGTCGAGGAAAGTGGATACACGACCCACAGACATAGCGGCGCCATTCTGTGTCTTCACCGCTCCGAGGTATCCGAAGTAGAGCCATTGCACGGCCTCACGTGCATTCTGAGCAGGCTGCGAGATGTCAAATCCATATTCTGCCGCCATAGCTTTGAGACCCTTAAGCGCTCTGATCTGAAGCGCCACCTCCTCGCGCAAGCGGATCACCTCGTCAGACATCTCATGCTCACCCATCTCTGCGCGGTCACGGTTCTTCTCCTCAATGAGGTAATCGATACCATAGAGAGCCACGCGGCGATAGTCGCCCACGATACGTCCGCGGCCATAGGTGTCGGGCAGACCGGTAAGAATGTGATTGTGGCGCACCAGTTTCATCTCTGGCGTGTAAGCGTCAAAGACGGCATCATTGTGCGTGCGTACATATTTAGTAAAGATGTCGTGGATAGATTCAGAGGGAGTGTAGCCATAGTTGGTGCACGACTGTTCTGCCATCTTCAAGCCACCGCCAGGCATAAAGGCACGTTTGAGTGGCTTGTCGGTTTGTAGGCCCACCACAGCTTCTAGGTCTTTCATGCTGTCATCGATATAAGCAGCGCCATAGGCGGTGATGCTTGCAGGGATCTCGGTCTCCATATCAAGAACGCCCCCTTTGGCACGTTCTTCCTTTTGTAGCTCCTGCAGTCTGCCCCAAAGCTTTGTAGTGGCATCAGTAGGTCCTTGCAGGAAGCTCTCGTCACCATCATAGGTGGTGTAGTTTTTCTGGATAAAGTCTCTTACATTGATCTCTGATTTCCAAGCGGTTCCCTTGAACCCTCTCCATTCGTTTCTTACGTTGTTCATTCTGTGTCTTATGGGTTGTGAATACTTTCTGGCTACAAAGTTACGAAAATCCCGTCTTTTGCACAACTCCCTCATTAGCCATCGATTACCTAAAACCTAAAAATCATATTTTTTAGGTACACTATACTTCTTAGCTTTGCCATATCTCTCTTAAGAGAAGAATAGCAAAGCCAAGTGAAGCCGACTTCTGAGAGGAAGAAAGCTTTTTGCGCCGCGTGGTATGGGATGTAGGGATGGTTGTTTATACTGTTTTTGTATATTCTATTTAGAGGTGGTGCCGTCAGAGAATCTTACTTCACTTCCCATCCATCAATGGTTCCTGTCTGTGAAGAGAAGTTGCATCCTATCTGCCGGACAGTTCTGTCGTCTGACATGTATTCACGAGCATAGCCTTTCTCCTCTATCTGACGGAGCGCGTCAAGAGCTGAGCCATCGCGCTTGAACTCGAAGATATATACATGCTTTGGTGTTTCCACCACACAGTCTACCCTACCCTCGCTCTGCTCCTTTTCTATATAGATGGTGTAACAACTTATCATTCGCAGAATGAGATAGAAGGTGTATTGGAAGTAACGTTCCTTTTCTCGTTCGTCATCTTTGCGGCGCTGGCTGTAAGGAATGCTAGCGAGGAATGATGTAAGAAGCTTTTCGAGTTTGTCGCAATCACCTATCCTCATTGCTTCCACTATCTGTAATCCCCATGAAGCAGAAGATTCCGTTGTCTTGAAATAGCTTGTTGCCAACATTGTGATAAGCCCGCGTTTCACCTCATCATTGGGGAAATCAAGAAGATACGAATCCATATCCATATTCCAATCCTTTATAGTGAGATATCCGCTTTGGTAAATCATTGGCAACGGAGCTTCTATGTTTGCGCGATAATCAACGAAGTCTTCCCTCGGATAATACCTGCCCGTCAGTTCGTTCATGTTTTCCTTAGAATGGGAAAGCAGTCGAACAAGGTAGGACGGCGTACCCGTAGCAAACCAAAAGTCGCTTAACATTTTCTTACTCAAGGCATTGAGAATGCTGAACGGATTGTAGATATCGAGCATATTCGGACTGAAATGGTAGCCGTCATACTTGCGCTTCAACTTATATTTCATCTCGTCAGCAGACACTTTGTACCTCTGCGCCATCGCCTTGATGGGTTCATCAAAGACCGAATAGAGTTCTTCTTCGGTGATGCCGCAAAGCGCCTCGTAGCGGTCATCCATGCTGATATCATCGGGTTGATTGAAACCGCTGAACACGCTCACTTGTGAAAACTTGGTGACACCGGTCAATAGCACAAACTGCAGGTCGTCATCGGCTGCCTTGAAAACGCTATAGAAACCTTTCAGCACTTCGCGGTTCCAATCCTCTAACCTACGTTGCTGGCCATCGATGGTAATGTACAACGCCTGATCCAAGACGTCCAGCAAGGGTTTGTCGTATTCGTCTATCAAGACCACGGCACGTCGTCCTGTGCTCTCGTGGGCAGCTTTCAGCACATAGCAGAACCGATCACCAAGCGTATTACAGAAAGGTGATTTTCCATAAATAGCTTCTTGGGCTTCCACAAATCCCATTAAACTCCTCTCCAGTTCGCCACCTTCAGTAAAGTTTTTACCATTGAAGTCGATGTGGAACACTGGATATTGCTTCCATTCCTTCTCCAATGCATCCATGGCGAGACCCTTGAACAGTTTTTTCTTTCCCTCAAAATAGCATTTAAGGGTGGATACAAGGAGCGACTTTCCGAACCGCCGAGGGCGACACAGAAAGTAGATCTTCCCGTTATTCACCAAGTCATAGACTAGACCCGTCTTGTCTACATAGGCATAGCCTCCCTCAATGATTTGCTCAAAGCTTTGTATTCCGATAGGATATTTCATGTTTGCCGCTTTCTGAATATTCGGTGGAAAGGTACAAAAAATATTGGGACGTGCAAAAGAAAAGCGTTACAATATCGTTTTTGCCCCGTATCCTCCATCGCATATCGCTCGGTTTGCGCCTTGCGTGGTAGGATACAGGGATAGAAGCACGCGTACGTCAGTCGTTGCCGAAGATAGAGCTAAGTCCTTTTTTGATTTTGCTCCATGCAGACTGAGGGAGCTGATCCAATTCGGTGAGGCGAGCGCAAGCTTGTTGACGTTGTTTCTCAAAGTCATCACCTTCTACATTGGCTACTGCTTGCAGATATTGCTTACCGGCGTTTATTCGCTTGCCGGCTCCCCAATGTTTTTCAAAGTGACTATCGGTTAACAACAATCCCATCTCCAAACAGCAATCAACAGAACCCACATTAACGCCCATCATAAAATAATCTGCGGCATGCTCGACAACATCTTTATCATCTAGGCCTTCTTCAAGCCACTGCTTGCCAGCATGATAGGCATAGTAGGGGAAACCGCCTTGGCAAGCTGCTGAGATAAAGACCTTGGCTTTCTTGGTATCCTCCTTCAAGATATCCATACCCCACACACCCAAAGCCACCAATGCGTGGCATTCGCCCAGCTGCGCAGCGTTCAAACAGATGTTCTCTACGTTGATATTGTTTTCATCGGTAAACATCTTCAAGGGATTCTCTATACGTTCTATGTTGGCATCCACCATCATTATTAGGCACTTGTACCACTCGTTTCGGGCATACTCATCCCATTCCTCATCAGATTGCAAAGCCTCTTTCTCTTCATCCGTCACCTCACCACCGTTGTCGATATATTTCTGCAGCCATTCTTTTGTTTCTTTGGTATCAAGCGAAAACACGCCATAGCCTTCCATAAGATAACACGCCAAGTCGTGCATAGCATCTACATACCCAGCCTTAGCCGCCTTCTGCATATATTCGAAAGATTGCTCAGCCTGTTCCCACGAGTAGGCATTCTTCATATCACATTTACCGCGCACGGCATATGCCATCAAGTAATCCACTTCGCCCACCCCACTCTCCAAGTGTGGTTGTAGCAGATCGATAGCCTTGTCGTAATCGGGCTCCACCACGCCTTCCTCACCCGTGATGTAGCTACGGGCAAGCTTCACGGCAGCGCCTAGGCTTCCAGCTTCAGCTGCCGAGGTGTAAAGATTTATGGCCAAGCGAACATCGCGTTCCACGCCTTCGCCCCAGTAATAGTGCCACGCCAGTTGAGCAAGGGCACCTATGTAACCTTGGCTCGCTGACTGCTTGAGGTAGTCGATGGCTTTGGCGGTGTCGTGATTTTCATAGGATTCGTCGATATACAACATATAAAGTTGCCACAAGGCTATAGCGTCATTGCTGTCGGCCAAGGTGGTAAACACTTTCACCACCTCCTCGCGGTCAGCCTCCACGCCATTACCATTCCATCGCAGCGAGATATATGGTGCATCAGCATCGTGTACGCCTTGCGCTACAGCTGTCCTTAAATGTTCGAGCGCCTTGGCGTAATCCTGCTCGTACATGTCACCGTTGGCAAGACTCATTCCCATGCAATAATGAGCTGGGGGATAATCTGATGCTAAACATTTATCGAGCCAGTAGCGCGCTTTGTCATAATCCTTAGGAACGAATTGCCCGTCATGGTATATACCGACAAGATCCCACTGCGATGGCGCATAGCCTAGTTCGGCAGCGGTGGTCAGATTGCTAATACCTTTCTGAATGTTGTCTTCCTCCTTTACATGCCACAGGTAGTATTCGCCCAGCGCATGATAGGACTGTGAGTAGCCTGTAGCGCCCGACTGGGTGAGATACCGGATGCCTTTCTCCTCTTCGCCTTCTTGTAGATAGTAGCATCCCAGGTTGTGTGTTCCGCCAATGTTTCCAGCCTCGTGCGCCTTCTGCCACCATTCCACGGCTTTATCCATATCTTGCTCCACACCGTCGCCCTCATGATAGCGGTTGCCTAGCTGGTACATGGCTATCGGGTCGCCTTGTGCAGCCTTGTCTTGCACAACAGCCAACGGCATAACGCCATCGTTCTGCCAACGCACTATTTCTAAGAGATGCGACATCAGTGCGTTGGCCTTTCTCTGATCTTTCTCCACGCCTTTGCCTTCTTGGTACATCTGGCTCAAGTTTGCTATGGCTGTAATATCGTCATTGCCCATCGCCCACTCATAGCAGGCCACCGCCTGTTTGTAGTCTTGACTCACCCCTTTGCCGTCGCGGTAGGCATCGCCCATGAGCCGTACTTTCTCGGGTGTGATTTCAATCTGAGAACTCTGACTTAACATCAGAAAGGCCAAATCGTCGTCCTGTTCCAGATATTTACCTTGATGGTAACACTTGTAAAGGCTGAACAAGGCATCGGCACTGCCCGCATGGGCAGCTTGCTGCAACAGTTTGATACCTCGGTTCTCATCCCGGTCATAGTCGAGCGCAAATTCGGAAACAGAACCAGCCTCCATATCCTGCAGATAACTGACTGCCAAAATGTACAAAGCAGCAGCCTGCCCTTGTGCAGCCGCTTTCTCCATCCATTCAGCCGCTTGGGGCATATCCTTATCCACGATTTTCCCCTGGACATAGAATTCCCCCAAAACAAGCTGTGCATCGGGATCGTCGGCTTCGGCTGCTCTTTGCATGTATTCCACGGCCTTTTGATAATCTTTGATTTCCTCCACCATAAGATACATGCTTCCAAGCGAGTAGTTGGCATGCGATGCTCCCTCGGCCGCCAAGCGCTCATAGATCTGCAGTGCCTTCTGCACATCGCGTCCATAGTTATCATTGCCAAGCCCCTGCGTATAGAAACCTGCCAGGAGGTACAAAGCTATCGTGTCGCCCGTTGCAGCGTCGCGATTAGCCAGCGCAAAGGCCTTATCGTACA
>CAVHUZ010000097.1:0-8479 GCA_963639545.1 Bacteroidaceae bacterium | reverse complement strand
CTCTCGGTACGACGGTTTTCAAGACCGTTGTAATCGACCACTCTACCATCTCTCCTTGCTTTTAAGATAATAGGCTTTGGTCTTAAAGCGAGTGCAAAGTTATAGCTTTTTTCTGAAAGCACCAAATTTTTCTCCCATTATTTTTACGATTATTTATCCATTAAGAGGTTACCATTGAGCTACAATTACATCCTCAGCATACATAACCTACTTATAATAAGAGAGAAAGGTAAGATCTTGCTTTTTCTAAACGCCTATGGGATAAAATCAATAATTATTGATGTTAATGGGAGAATATTTACTTTGCATGATGATATCAGCATTATTTTTACTACATTTGTATTCGGTTAACGAAAGGTATCGTATCCATCAGAAATAGCTAGGAGCTAGATAGATGATAGAGAAAAAATCCAAGCCGACTGGCTGAACGCATACTTTTCATAAATACTAAGAGGTAACATGAAGTACGGAATAAGAAAACCTTCATTGACGAAGAGCATAAGCGCACGAACCAAAGGTCGCGCCACACGAGCCATAAAGAGAGCTATCATTCCTGGATATGGCAAACGCGGCATGGGATTGCTGCATCCGAAGAGAGCTTTATACAACCGCGTTTATAGAAGAACCACGTTCAGCATCTTCGATTTAGGAAAGACTTCTAGACGCAAAACGGCTAACAATGGAGGATGTCTAGTCTTGTTAATCGTGATTATGTCGATAGGAACAGCACTCATCACGATATAAGTAGAGTTAGTGTTTGGACTCAGAAGGACCTCTTCTGAACATATTAAAGACCAACAAAAGAAAGCATTGTGAAACAAATAGAATATAACACACAAGGCACTTGCTGCCGCACAATCAAGCTAGAACTGAATGATGACAACACCATTCATCGTGTTTCATTCATCGGCGGATGCAACGGAAACCTCAAAGGAATAGAAAAGCTTATTGAAGGAATGCCAGCAGATACCGTAATAGAACGTCTTCAAGGTGTTACCTGTGGCGCCAAAGGGACTAGTTGTCCCGACCAGCTATCACGTGCACTGGCCGAAGTAATAAGTAAAGGATAAGACTGTCCTCTTCTTTAGGAGTAAGGTGGCAGATTGAAAAACTTCTCTCCCACCTCTCAATACCATACATATGCGTGAATAGATTGACAATCGCAATCCATTCACGCATATATCTTTATTGTATTATTGTATGCTTTGCAAGAAACCACTTGCCTCATGCAAAGTATTGAGTTTGCCCACATCCATAAGGCGGAGGTCTGCAGAGGCAACACCTTTAATACGCAACTTATCACAAGACTGGATATAAAAGTCGGTAATAGAGAACTCGTCGGGCCACGCATCCATTTCTTTCATCACGTTAGCACCCACAACATGGATACCACTGAACGCCAATCGACGACAAGCCGCTACATCAAGATCGGGATAAGGGCTCTTTACCTCACCCGAATCGATATTCGTCCAGCCCACAAGACGCATCTCTTCATTAAAGAGAAGATAGCGTTTAGTCACACGTTGGCTGACTAGCAGAACCGCATCAGCCGTCAGCGCTTCTTCATAAAGCGGTTCTAGCGCTGCATTGCTTAGGATGTCTACATTGTGGATCAACACTGGGCTGCCACATTCAAAAAGCTTCTGCGCATGCTTCACACCACCCCCGGTATTGAGGAGATGTTCGCTCTCATCCGAGATAAGAATCTCCACACCAAAGGAATGTTGGCTAAGATAGTCCTTGATCTGATCAGCAAAATGATGCACGTTGACCACAATGCGCTCCACCCCAGCCCGCTTCAGTTTCTCTATAACATGATAGAGCAATGGTTGTCCATCAACAGGAATGAGCGCTTTAGGTGTATGATCGGTTAGCGGCTTGAGTCGCGTCCCCAGCCCTGCGGCAAATATCATAGCTTGTTTCATAATCTCTTGCTATTTAGCAGATGCAGTGTTGGCAGGCAACACCTTCTGTATATTCTGTTCACGATGCGTGATATGCACCTCCACACCATATTTGTCATGGATATGTTCGGCCAGATGCTGCGCACTATACACGCTGCGATGTTGTCCTCCCGTACAACCGAAGCTAAACATCAGTGAGGTAAATCCGCGTTGCATATAACGTTCCACATGATGATCGGCTAGCTTATATACCGACTCCAAGAACTGCAGTATCTCTCCATCGTCCTCTAAGAAACGTATCACGGGTTCGTCCAGGCCTGTAATCTTCTTATAAGGCTCATATCGTCCAGGGTTGTGCGTGCTACGACAATCGAACACATAGCCACCGCCGTTGCCTGAAGGATCTTCCGGAATGCCCTTACGATAAGAGAAGCTATAGACGCGCACCACAAGCGGACCTTTGCCATCATATTTGGAGAAGGTAGCAGGACCATCCAGCGGATTGGCGCGATAGATATCATGCTCGGCGGTCTTCAGTCCATCTTTACGATTGGGCGTAGGTTCTTCAGCTGGTGCAAACTGTGGCAACTCGGTGAGTTTCTGCAGCATTGACATCATATATGGATAAGGGAAGATATCCCGATTCATCGCCAACAAGTCACGCAGGTTCTGTATAGCAGGCGGTATCGAGTCGATAAAGTGCTGCTTATGCTCGAAATAACCGCGGAAGCCATAAGCGCCAAGCACCTGAAGCGTGCGGAACAAGACGAACAACGACAAGCGATGGGCAAAGTGGCGTGACGATGGCACCTCCATATATTGCTTCAGACTATTGTAATAAGCGTAGGTCAACTCGCGTCTTAGCTTGAACGAATACTTTGCGCTGGCTTGCCAAAGGAACGAAGCCAAGTCATAATAGACAGGTCCTTTGCGTCCACCCTGGAAGTCGATAAACTGCGGATTGCCCTCTGCGTCAAGCATGATGTTACGCGCTTGGAAGTCACGATAGAGGAACGACTCCATCGGTTCAGCCGTAAGATCATTGGCAAACATCCGGAAGTTGGCCTCAAGCTTCATCTCATGGAAGTCGAGTTCGGTAGCTTTGAGGAAGCAATACTTAAAGTAGTTGAGATCGAACAGTACACTATCCACATTGAATTCGGGCTGAGGATAGCAGCAACTGAAGTCCAATCCGTGCGCGCCACGTATCTGAATATTTGGCAGTTCGCAAATGGTGCGACGCAAAAGCTCTTGTTCCTTGAGGTTATAGCGACCACCCGCTTCTCTACCGCCGCGGATAGCGTCAAAGAGCGACGTGCTACCTAGATCCGTCTGGATATAGCGCATCTCGTCACTGCTTGTTGCTAGCACATGAGGTACAGGTAGCTGTCGTTTGGCAAAATGCTTAGCTAGATAGATAAACGCGTGATCCTCATCACGACTCGTTCCTATCACACCCACCACAGTGTTGCCATTGGCATCGCTGATACGATAATATTCGCGGTTGCTACCTGCACCAGCAATCTTCTGAACGGCTGCGGGTTCTTGACCGGACCATTTGGTATATAGTTGTATAAGTTGTTTCATTCCTGATTATCGTCAGTAGTTGATGATTCGTCCTCTTCTTCCAAGCGACGCTTGAGTTCCTCAATCTGCTGCTTACCTCTACGGCGATTGTCATAGTCGCGCAAGAGGCCATCTATCAAAAGAAGCAACACGAGGACACCCGAGGTGATCCAAAAAGATCCCGTAAGATACAAAAGGCCAGCTACAACGATAAGAAAGATTGCAAACTCTTTCCAGTTGATCTTTAGATTCTTCATACTGCAAAGTTAATAAAAAGGATTGAATGATAGGATATTCTGCCATTTTAATTATCAAAAAAAGGAGCAACCCCTCTATGGATTGCTCCTTTATGATAAGCATCAGTGGCAAGCTAGCGCGCTTGCCATGACTTAAACGAATTCTCTGATTACATCATGCCACCCATACCTGGCTGTGCTGGCATTTCTGCCTTTTCCTCAGGTTTGTCTACAATGAGACATTCAGTAGTGAGGAACATGCCTGCGATAGAAGCCGCATTTTCAAGAGCGACACGTGCCACCTTAGCTGGGTCAATCACACCTACAACGCGCAAGTCTTCATAACGATCAGCACGAGCGTTGTAACCATAGTCGCCTTCGCCTTCACGAACCTTGTTCACTACCACTGCGCCTTCGCCACCAGCGTTAGCTACAATCTGACGGAGAGGCTCTTCGATAGCGCGACGCACGATGTTGATACCAGTCTGCTCGTCAGCGTTGTCACCTTTGAGGTCTTCAAGGGTCTTCTGTGCGCGGATATAGGTAGTACCACCACCTACGACAACACCTTCTTCAGTTGCAGCACGCGTAGCGCAGAGTGCATCGTCCACGCGATCTTTCTTCTCCTTCATTTCCACTTCTGAGTTGGCACCAACGTAGAGCACAGCTACACCACCAGCGAGCTTAGCAAGACGTTCCTGCAGTTTCTCTTTGTCATATGAGCTTGTGGTATTGGCAATCTCGTTCTTGATCTGAGCCACGCGAGCCTCGATATCTTCTTTCTTGCCAGCACCATCCACGATAGTGGTGTTGTCCTTGCTTACGGTAATCTTCTTAGCTGAACCCAGCTCGGCAAGTGTTGCCTTCTCCAAAGAGAGACCCTTCTCCTCGCTGATCACCTGAGCGCCAGTCAATACAGCTACATCTTCAAGCAAAGCCTTGCGACGATCGCCAAAGCCAGGAGCCTTTACAGCGCAGATCTTCAGTCCTGCACGAAGACGATTCACTACCAATGTGGTGAGCGCCTCTGAGTCTACGTCTTCAGCAATGACCAAGAGAGGACGTCCGCTCTCTGCTGCTGACTGCAGTACAGGCAAGAAATCCTTCACGTTACTAATCTTCTTGTCGTAGAGAAGAACGTAAGGATTGTCCATCACACACTCCATCTTGTCAGCATCAGTCACGAAGTAACCTGAGAGATAACCACGATCAAACTGCATACCTTCTACCACACCGATGCTGGTGTCACGAGTTTTGCTTTCCTCGATAGTGATCACACCATCCTTACTCACCTTACGCATAGCGTCAGCGAGAAGCTTACCAATCTCAGGATCGTTGTTTGCACTTACGGTAGCCACCTGTTCTATCTTGTCATAGTTGTCGCCTACCACCTCAGCGTTCTCCTTAATATAATCTACAACCTTAGCCACGGCTTTGTCGATACCGCGCTTCAGATCCATAGGATTAGCACCTGCAGCTACGTTACGGAGACCTTCGGTAACGATAGCTTGTGTAAGAATGGTTGCAGTGGTGGTTCCGTCACCTGCGTCATCACCTGTCTTGCTTGCTACGCTCTTAACGAGTTGTGCGCCAGCGTTCTCGAGATTGTTCTCAAGATCAATCTCCTTTGCTACGGTCACACCATCTTTAGTGATCTGAGGTGCGCCATATTTCTTACCGATAACCACGTTACGCCCTTTAGGGCCAAGGGTTACCTTCACTGCGTTAGCCAATTGGTCAACGCCACTCTTAAGCAGATTACGTGCTTCTGTATTGAATTTGATTTCTTTTGCCATGATTTTCTTGAAAAATTAAATCGTTAATGAATGGATTATTCCTCTACTACTGCCAACACATCGCTTTGGCGCATCATGAGATACTTCTCACCGCCGTTCTCTAGTTCGGTTCCAGCGTATTTGCCATAAAGCACCACGTCACCTACCTTGAGGACCATTTCTTCGTTCTTAGTGCCGTTACCTACAGCCACTACCTTACCGCGCTGTGGTTTTTCTTTAGCTGCATCAGGGATAATAATGCCACCCACTTTTTCTTCTGCTGGTGTTGGGAGAACCAACACTCTGTCTGATAATGGTTTGATTGTCATTTTTCTATTCTTTTAATTTATTGTTTCTATTGCCTTGGCGGTCGTCTTTGCCACCGTCGTTCGGTATATATTATACGAAAAGCGTGCCAAAGGGATTTGACACGCTCATTGCTTTTATGATATGACAACTTGTCAGTTGTCAGCTTTTCACCTTCATTTTGTTGAATCCTAGACCATAGACACCGCTCACTGGGCTCTGTGACACGAAGGCGTCAGGATCGGTTTCATGGATGATTTGCATAATCTTGTGACTCTGCTGACGATGGGCGATGATGAAGAGCATGCCCTTAGCCTTTCCGGTATAGAATCCGCGTGCATCTATCACGGTACATCCGCATTTTGCATCCACGTTGATGCTATGCCCCATCTCTTCCCAATGATCGGACACGATAAGAAACTGCACACTCTGTCGCATACCATTGATCACCTGATCCACGCTGTATGATATCACCACCAAGGCAATATAACCATAGATTACGCTTTCCCATGAGTGGAGCACGATGTAGCTTGACGTGATGACGCACACATCACAGATTAATATCACACGGCCTAAGGAGATGTCGCGATACTTGTGTACGATGGCTGCAATGACATCCGAGCCGCCCGTCGAAGCGTTATACTGCAAGGCAAATCCCATTGTGACGCCCAAGAATGCACCTCCAACGATGCATGCCAAGAAGGGTTGCCCGGCGAAGAGGACGTGCTGCTCAAAGATGGGTTGGAAGATGGCGACTGCCGTGGAGAAGATGAGCACCGCATAGATGGTTCTCACGCAGAAGCGCCAACCTAGCGTGCGCAGTGCCAAAGCCATCAGCACAATATTCACCGCCACATAGGTATAGACTATGGGGACACCTGTCCCCCAATACAACACGGAGGCAAAACCGCCCAAACCACCGATGGTGATATGGTGGGGCAGCAAGAATGCACTCCAACCAAAGCCGCCAGCTATCATTGACAAGCCGATGATGAGGTATTCGGTAACCTCTGACAAGAGTTTGTTTTTATTGTTTTTCATTCCTGAATATATTGAGACTGCAAAGTTACTAATTTCGGAAGATATGGCAGATTGTTTTCTCCGATTTTTGTATCTTTGCATCTAGGTGGTGGCGTAGCTACGTCATTGCCAACCAAAATCGTTTACACCTATATATAATATACAACCTATGGAAACCATCAAGAACAATCATCTCAAGGTAGAAGTATCGGCATTGGGAGCTGAACTGCAAAGCATCACCGACGCCGATGGTAAAGAATATCTATGGCAGGGCAATGCACGATACTGGAATCGGCGTTCCCCTATCCTCTTCCCATTGGTGGGTGGCGTATGGCGCGACACCTTCCGCATCGACGGAAAGACCTATCACAGCAAGCGCCACGGCTTTGCACGCGACCGAGCATTCACCCTCGTTAAGCAAGGCCCGGACCGTGTGGTATATGCGCTGCACGATGATGAAGAAACGCTAGAGAAGTATCCGTACCACTTCAACCTAGCCGTGAGCTACAAGCTCGAAACCAACCGCATCCATGTAGTGTGGCATGTGCAGAACACTGACTGCCGTCCCATCCACTTTCAGATAGGCGGACACCCCGCATTCTGCCTGCCCGACGTCTCTGAAGGCGATCCTATACACGGCTACCTCAAGGTAGATGTCGAGACGCTGCAGTGCTCCATGCTCAATGCCGAGGGCAACCGCGTGGAAGGTTTCACACCGATAGAGACTGACGAGGGTATCCTTGAGTTTACCGAAGACACCTTCAAGGATGATGCTTTGATCTTGGACAATTGTCAGTTGCGCCACATCGAGATTCTTGATAAGAAAGGCGCACCCCAAGTGACAGTCGATTTCAAGTCGCCCGCAGTGGGTATCTGGACGCCATATGGCAAGCATGCACCCTTCCTTTGCATCGAACCATGGTACGGCGTGGCTGATAGTGAGGGTTACGAGGGCGAGTTTAGCGAGCGCCACCTCATGAATCACCTCTTACCGGGAAGCAGTTTCATGTGCGAATATGTCATCACGATAGGTTAAGGTGGGTTCTAAAAATCCATCAAAGAGCTATCCGTCTAAAGACGAAATAATTGTGCATGGATTATAGGATACGACGTCTGTTATCCCCCAAAGAACATCAAAGGCTATATGTTACGCTAATCAACATATAGCCTTTGATATTTTTTGGGTATTCTATGCACCTTCGCAGTTTCTATAAAGAGTGTGAAATCAATCCAATTCTACACCTGTAGTATCTGAAGGAGTAATTGGTACTGGTGGCCCAAAAATTACCGTTGAACCAGCACATATAAAACCTTCTAGCGTGAGCATAACCATTCTCGATTGTGGGGGCGCATAAGTTTTTCTTCTTTTCATAACGACTACAATTTATTCATAACAACAATTAGTAAAGTAAGGGGCTTATAGAATGCATTACAAAGTTAGGCATAATGGTCACCATTTACCCTTCGCGATTGGTTAAAATACTTTAATATACAAGTATTACTAATCGCAAAATATCCGTCACGCTAGCATTTGTCAAGAAAGGTGAGAAGTACTATAAGAAATCGTCAGAGTTTTTCCGATAAGTGCATAAAAAAAAAAAAAAAAGCGAGCAGCGTCTTCATCACCATACTATAAAGGCTTCTTTGCAATGTCAAACGAGCATCGTTAGGA
>CAVHUZ010000096.1:2521-8487 GCA_963639545.1 Bacteroidaceae bacterium | reverse complement strand
ATTGATGGTAGGGAAAACTTTTTTTTTGATAAAAAATCAAGCTTTTCTTTTCGCACCAATATTTTTTATTTATCTTTGAACGTTGAAATGTTCTAAGTCAAAAAATAGAAAAACTATCAAGCTATGGCTAACAAACGCGATTTAAAGAAAACGATCAATTACATTTGTAGTGACGTTTTAGCAGAATGTGTGGCTTCCTCTTTATACAATGGCAAGCCAAGTCAAGAGAATGTAGAAGCATTATTGGCATCTATTCTCAATATCCATGACAACTATATCCGTCGTGTCTCACACCCCGAGCCAGGAATGAAACCACACGTTTACTTTAAAGATTTGATTGATCATTTCAATAAAGAGATATCAGAAGTGATTGATGAAATCGGCAATCTTCATTAAATAAGAAACTTATATTTGATGCAACAAGCCATTTGTAGATATATCTTATACCACTTGTTAGGATGGGAGAAGACTGACACCACTCCCCTTCCTAACAAGGCTATTCTATGTGTTGCACCTCACACAAGCAATTGGGACTTTATCATCGGTCTACTCTATTCAAGAGCTGAAGGATTTAAGAGCAACTTCTTAATGAAGAAAGAATGGTTCTTTTGGCCTTTAGGTAGCCTTTTCCGTTCTTTAGGCGGCATTCCGGTTTATCGTTCCAAGCATACCTCTATGACCGATCGTCTAGCAGAAGACATTCAGAAAGCAGAGCGATGCTTATTGTGTATAACACCTGAAGGTACGAGATCAAGAAACGCAGAATGGAAAAAAGGATTTTATTTCATTGCGCTCAAGGCTCAAATTCCTATCAAGCTATATGCCTTAGACTACAAGGAGAAAGCCATTATCTCTACTCTGATCATAACCCCATCTGGCGATGTAGACAAAGATCTGAGTAAAATAAAGCAATATTATAAGAACATCCATGCCAAGCACCCCGATAACTTCACGATAGGTGAGGACGTATATGATTAAGAAAACGATATCTCTATCACTTATATCATTGTGCTTACTACCCAACATCATTAAAGCACAAACTAACGATTGGGGCTCGATTCATTACAATGGCAAGCCGTGGGTGGAAAATGTCTCACGGCCATTTAATATATCTAAGGGTTTACAAAATAGGCATTTATCGCTTTGGGCTAGTCATGGACGTTACTATGACAACTCCAAAGCTAAATGGATATGGCAAAGACCCAACCTCTTTTGCACAACCGAAGACTTATTTACGCAAACCATCGTTGTACCCTACCTTATCCCAATGCTACAGAATGCAGGCGCTGTGGTGTTTACGCCTCGCGAACGCGATTGGCAGTATAATGAGGTTATTGTAGACAATGACAACCCCACTTCGGGTTATCGTGAGCAAAACGACGGCAAGAGCTGGTCAGCTACATCACAAGGGGGATTTGCGTTTCATCAAGGAAACTATACTGAAGGCGAGAATCCTTTTACACAGGGAACAGCTCGCCAAATTAAGACTACCAAAAAGAAGAAACATCATTCGGTAGCCAAATACCAGCCTTATATCCCTGAAGAAGGACAATATGCCGTATATGTAAGCTATACAACGCTAAAAGGAAGCATTGACGATGCCGAATACACCGTTTATCACCAAGGTGAAGCTACCACATTTCATGTAAACCAACAGATGGGTGGCGGCACTTGGGTTTATCTAGGGACGTTCACCTTCGACAAGGGAAGCAACCCTTACAACCAAGTAATCATTAGCAACTATAGTCGTTCGAAAGGTATCGTTACCACTGACGCAGTACGTTTTGGTGGAGGAATGGGCAATATTGAGCGCAGCGGTTCTACTAGCGGACTTCCTCGTTGCCTTGAGGCTGCACGTTATTCGATTCAATGGGCGGGCGCTCCCATGAACGTATATAGCACATTTAACGGAGAGAACGACTACAATGACGACCTTAACTCTCGTTCCTATATGCTGAATTGGCTAGCTGGTGGCAGTAGCTTTGTACCTAACACGCAAGGCAAGAATGTTCCTATCGAGTTGCAGTTGGCCGTACATAGTGACGCTGGGGTTAAGGAAAATGGCATTGTGGGCACATTAGGGGTCTGCACCACTAACTATCAAGACAACCTTACATACCAATCGGGACTTTCAAGAAGTTGTTCCAAAACTTTTGCTGACCAACTGGTTGAGGGCGTAGCTAGAGATGTGAAAGCACAGCTGCAAACGGATTGGGCTACACGTGGTGTTTGGGACAAAAACTATAGCGAGACTCGCCGACCAGAAGTTCCTTCTGCCATATTAGAAACGTTATCCCATCAAAATTTCGGTGATATGAAGTTGGGCTTAGACCCGAACTTCCGATTTGTTTTGGCTAGGTCGGTATATAAGACAATATTGCGATTTGTATCATCCATGCACCGGAGTAGTTACGTCGTTCAACCTTTAGCTCCGACCAACTTCAGCATCGAACGCAAAGGTAGTGATAAGGTGCGTCTTTCTTGGTCTCCCACCTTGGACCCCAACGAAGCCTCAGCTGCCCCAACGTCATACATCCTTTATACCGCCACAGAAACGGGCGGATTTGATAATGGTCAGGAGATTAAAGGTACTTCAGCCGAAATCAAACTCTTACCTAACGTTGCATATCATTTTCGTATAACGGCATGCAACAATGGCGGAGAGAGTTTCCCTACCGAAGTGCTCTCTGCGTATATCCAACCTCATTCCAAGAAGACGATTATGATAGTGAATGGCTTTCATCGTCTTTCAGGGCCTGCATGCATAGACACGGATTACAAAAAGGGATTTGATCTCAACCAAGATCCTGGCATCACGTATGGAAAGACTTTAGGTTGGTGTGGCCAGCAGGTCAACTTTAATCCATCACAAGCAGGGAAGACTGGTTCCAATGCGCTGGGATATAGCACTAGTGAACTAGAAGGAAAGATCATTGCAGGTAACGATTTCAATTATGTTCGCGAACATGCTCAGGCCATACGATCTGCCAACAAATATAGCTTCGTGAGCTGTTCGTCAGAATCTTTAGAGCATGGTATAGTGGACCTAAATCGCTACCAAGGAGTGGACTATATCCTTGGTCTAGAGAAAGACGACGGACATAGTTTGGTATATTATACCACCTTTACCCCTGCCGTGCGAGTCAAGCTATCCAACTACCTTACTCATCAAGGCAAGCTATTTGTTAGCGGTGCTTACGTTGCATCTGACCAAAAGGACGCTATCAGCAAACAATGGTTGGCTGAGACACTCAAGCTATCCTTTGCATCAACCAATACCAACAACCATCAAGAAGGTATCACCGGCATGGGCACTTCGTTCTCTATCTATCGTACGCTCAACCCACACCATTATGCAGCTTATTCGCCCGATGCTTTCAATGCTGAAGGCAAGGGGTTTGGTGTCTTGCAATATGCAGATGGTTCACTTTCTGCAGTAGCCTATCGCGGAGCAGATAACGCAGTATTCACCATGGCGTTTCCTTTTGAATGCATCAAAGATACTAAACAACAGGGTCTGCTGATGCAAGGTATATGGGACTTTTTGTTTAAATAATATGTTTAACTTTTAAATATCACCACTATGTATAGAATTCAAGCTAATGTTTCTGGAACCAGAACTATAGAAGTCAGTGACAATCATATCGCAACACTCAAGAAATACGCTCTATTGAAAGACTTGGTAGGGAGCAATGGAATCATTGACGAAGGGGTCCTTGACAAACTTCGGTTTAATATACGTTCATTGCTAGAGTCAGAGGCTGGCAAAGATAAAGCGTTGTTAGATCTCTGTCTAGATGTCGTGTACAATCAAAACATGAAAGCATTAGGATTAGCTAACCTTGTCAAACTGTACAAGGAGGTATCCCCTACACTAGTAAACGTTGAAGAGGAAACAGCTGAGGAAGAATAATAACAAGAAGCTATTAACGATAACCATCGGTTAGTTGTGCACGATTAACCGATGGTTCTTTATGTTAAAGAACAAGCCAATACTAATCGGTTTCTATCTATATGTCAAAATCAATTCTTTATATTGTCGTCCTGCTTTCATTATGCTTTAGCTCCATGAAGGCACAAGACACTGATTATTCAGCTTCCACCACTTACCACAACGATCTAAACCAATTGGCCACACGGTTGTTAAAGGGGAAGAAAGGAAGCATAGTTGCCATTCAGCCTTCAACGGGCGAGGTGCTTTGCCTTGCCACCATGTCGGCAGATGGACCCAATGATGCCTTGGCGATAGCCACTGCGTACCCTCCGGGTTCAACGTTCAAACCTGCCGAAGCCCTGACATTGCTCACTCTAGGCTCTATTCTGCCTACAACAAGCGTCGCTTGTAATAAAGGCGGACGATGGGGCAACATCAAGGTAGGATGTCATCAACATGCCTCCCCACTGCAAATGATTAATGCCATCGGATATAGCTGCAACACATGGTTTCTGTCTACATTCTTATCTTATATGAACAATCGACGCCTCTTCCCAACAAAAGAAGAAGCAGTCACTGCTTGGCATGACAATATTGTCAGCCAAGGATTTGGCGGTCCATTAGGAATAGATTTGCCAGGAGAACGGGGCGGGCTCGTTGCCAACCTCAACTATCTCAAGCGGCGGTATCCCGATGGATGGGACGCAAAGACCATAATGTGGGCTGCAATGGGACAAGGTGACCTAACTGCCACCCCTCTACAGTTGTGCAACTTAGCAGTAACAATAGCCAACCGTGGATGGTACATCACACCACATGTACATCGAGGTACACCTGAACACCCCCTTGCTTCACGTTATCTGACTCCTCGCTACACACAGGTAGCCCCAGATGCCTATGTATCCGTAATCAAAGGTATGCGTCAAGCAGTGCTCAAAGGCACACTCACGGGTATCAACACCACTCGTTACACATTGTGTGGTAAGACAGGCACTGCGGAGAATGCTGGTCGCGACCACTCAGCGTTTATTGGATTTGCCCCAATGAATTCGCCACAGATTGCTGTTGCGGTATATATTGAACATGGAGGATTCGGAGCTGACATGGCCGCCCCCATTGCCTCGCTCATAATCGAGCGTTATCTCACAGGCCAACTATCTGCAACAAGTCTTGCAAAGGCTAAGCGTATAGAAGCACGTTCCACATTAAGCAACACTAAGAAATAACATTCTCGGTGAAGCATAATATCAAATAGGCTTTTGGATATATCAAATTATTGGAGTAATTTTGCATAAAATAAAAGACCACAATACGATGGTAAAGTATACGTTTAAGTTGAAATGTGCGATAATTCTCGCCATTTTAGTCATTAGTTGTTGTCAATCGAAAGCGCAAGACATCAGCAGTTTTTGGATAGCAATGCCCGATGGCTTGATTCCATATCTCAATAAGGAGATTCGCACAGAACTCGTTGACAATAAGAAGAAAGGGTTGGATCAGGCGTCATTAAACCTTTTCCAAGACACCGTGCGCATCGTTACTCTTACTGATAGCTACTTAAAGGTTGATTTGTCTCGTAGTTCAGAGATTGAGATCAAGCGATTTACCTCTAACAAAGGCCAAACTCTTTTTGCTGTGGTACGAACATACAAGGCCCCTTCAGCCGAAAGCACATTAACAATCTACACAGATGATTGGCAAAAGGTAAAAGGTAAGACCATAGACACTGACCTTTTGATCAAACCAGAGGCTATGAGCCAAGAAACTTTCAGTCATCTTCTATCCTTATCTGACCCACAAATGATAGAGATGCACCTATCTCCCACAACCGAAACCATTTCATTATCAATATCCTATCCTTTCCTTTCTCAAGAGGAGAGAACAGAAACAAAGAACGAATCGCTGCAAACGATTGTTAATTTGAACTCAATGGCTGAAAATTAATGTTAATTCAAATATTAGTTAACAATTATCACTTGCATAGACTGATATAATTCGGTACTTTTGCAACGTGTTTTTCATGGTATTAGAT